>JBBSBG010000622.1:0-1501 GCA_038251495.1 Cytophagales bacterium | reverse complement strand
GCAGTACTAGAACAGTATTCGGAAGAAATTAAAACTGTTAAAGAGGCTGGGGTTGAAATTGCGATTGTAATAGGAGGCGGCAATATTTTTAGAGGCGGTCAGGCCGAAGCACTTGGTATTGATCGCGTGCAGGGAGACTATATGGGCATGTTGGCAACAGTTATTAATGCGATGGCCTTGCAAAGTGCATTGGAACGACATGGTATGTATACCCGATTAATGTCTGGAATAAAAATGGAACAGGTATGTGAACCTTTTATCAGACGCAGAGCGATCCGCCACCTCGAAAAAGGAAGGATTGTAATTTTTGGAGCGGGCATCGGTAATCCATATTTCACAACGGATTCAACAGCAAGTTTACGTGCCATTGAACTTCAGGCCGGAGTTGTTTTAAAAGGTACTCGGGTGGACGGTGTGTATGACAAAGACCCCGAGAAATTTTCTGATGCTGTTCGATACAATAATCTCAGTTTTCAGGAGGCGTATCAAAAGAAATTAAACATAATGGACATGACAGCTTTTACGCTATGCCAGGAAAACAAATTGCCTATTATTGTTTTTGATATGAACAAAAAAGGCAACTTGTTGAAAATAGCCAAAGGTGAGGAAGCGGGAACCCTCATAAGCTAAACGGTATCATTAAAATCGTAAATATAAAATCGTCTCCCGATAGCTATCGGGACGTAAAATAACAGCTATGGAAGAGATTGAATTATTTCTAGAAGAAGCACAAGATCAAATGAATAAAGCTTTGAATCATGTTGGCAGTGAGCTGGCAAAAATCAGAGCGGGCAAAGCAAACCCTGCCATGCTGGATGGTATTCAGGTTTCTTATTACGGAGCCATGAGTCCATTAAATCAGATTTCATCTATTACTTCACCCGATGCCCGCACCTTGTTTATCAAACCGTGGGAAAAAAGTTTGATCCAGGAAATTGAAAAGGCAATCATGATCGCCAACTTAGGTCTCACACCTCAAAATGACGGTCAGCAAATAATTATTAACATCCCCATGATGACTGAAGAACGCAGGAAGCAATTGGTGCGACAGGCCAGTCAGGAGTGTGAACAGGGCAAAGTAAGCGTGCGCAGCATTCGCAAGGACACCAACGAACAGCTCAAAAAAATTAAAGGCGTATCGGAAGATGATGTTAAGAACGCAGAAGAAACCGTTCAAAAATTCACCGATGAATTCAATCTGAAGATTGATGCGTTTTTGAAAAGGAAAGAAGCGGAGATAATGACGGTTTAAATGTGATGATTTAGAAATCTGAAAATGTGATGATTTTATTCTCAAATTTTCAAATTGTATAATTTTTAAATCTATGTACCCTGTCTTATTCAAGCTCGGTTCAATCACCATTTACACCTACGGCTTTTGCATAGCACTGGGCGCCTTGCTCGGTTTTTCTTACATGTATTGGCAAGGCAAAAAACAATTCGGTCTTACATTCGATCAAGCCAACAGCCTTTTTATTTTGTTGGTATTAGCGGGAGTAAT
>JBBSBG010000621.1:0-1503 GCA_038251495.1 Cytophagales bacterium | reverse complement strand
TTACAATTTAAATAGTTCTAAAAATTCTTTTTTCTTCGTGGGCGACACCTCAAGCTCCATGTTATTTTTCATGGTAACATAGCCACCTTTTCCTTTCGAGTATCGAATGACAAAATCAGGATTGATGAGATACGATCGGTGGATTCGTAGGAAGCGATGCTCGTTTAATACTTCTTCAAAATATTTTAAGGTTCGGCAAATTAATAGAGTTTGTCCACCTTCTAAATAAAATTTGGTGAAATTGTCGGCCGCTTCGCAATACAGTATAGAGTCAATGTTTATAATATCAAAACCTTCTAATGTTGGCAGCATAATTTTTTGCTGGGCTCCCACCTTTTTATTCTCGAGCAGGATGCGTGCATGTTGAATATAATTTTTTTGATTACGCTCACCGCGAATTTTTTCTACGGCTTTAATTAACTCATCAATATCGATGGGTTTTAATAAATAGTATGCAGCACTTTGGTTTAGTGCGGGAATAGCATAGTTATCAAAGGCTGTTACAAAAACAGTTTCGAAATTAATTTTCTCAAACTTATCAAGTAAATCAAACCCATTGCCATAAGGCATCTCAATATCAAGAAAAACTATATCGGGATTATGCTTCTTGATTTCTTCTAAACCGGTATCAACTGATTTTCCAAAACCACAGACGGTAACATTAGGGCAATATTTTTTTAGGTACTTAGCCAGAATTTCGCGACTGTCTTTTTCATCATCAATTATAACAGCTTTCATGCGTGGTTTTGATTATGGATTGGAAGAGAGATTATAACCCGAGTACCCGCATTTTTTGAAACGTCCTCAATCTTTACCTGATAATGAGTTTTATAAATAGTATTAAGAATTGCCAACCGATTTTGAATATTACTTAAGCCGGTTGAATTATGTTGCTTCTGATTTTCAGTTTTGAGATTAGTTGATTGTTTTCGTCCGATGCCATCATCGGTAATTATTACTTGAATTTCATTGAATTTTTTTTCAAAATGAATGTCAAGCTTTCCTTTGGTTTCTTTATATCGTAAACCGTGCCACACAGCATTTTCAATATAGGGCTGTATAAGCATAGGTGGAATTTCTATGGTTTCCTTTTCAAGCTTGTCGAGTCCTGTAATTTCAAAATCAAACTTATCGCGGAAGCGAGAATGTTCTAACTTAACGTATAACGAGATAATTTCTTCTTCCTTCTGTAAGCTAATAAAATCTTCTTGTGAGTTTTCCATAACCAAACGCATCAATCTGGAAAACTCCGAAAGGAATTTGTTGGCTGCACGTTCATCGTTTTGTGATATGAACTGATTTACGGAGTTAAGCGCATTAAAAATAAAATGGGGATTCATTTGACTGCGCAGCGATTTAAGAGCCAGCAACTGATTGGCTCGTTTGCTTGCCTGCGCATTTTTATAGATAAAATAAGAGGTTACCATCACAATAATTATAATAATAATCAGGCCATAAATTATCAACTGCTGGCGTTGCAGGGTTGTTTGTTCTTGTTGCTGG
>JBBSBG010000620.1:0-1503 GCA_038251495.1 Cytophagales bacterium | reverse complement strand
TTGCTTTTGATTCTCAGTCATGGATGAAAGGTTTTTTAGATTGTGCAAATCTAACCAGATTTGGCGTACTTTTGTGGCCAAATTATATTTTAAGGTGAGTTCAAACATAATTTTAGTTACGGGAGCAGCTGGGTTTATAGGCTTTCATTTATCAAAAAGATTTTTGGCGCAAGGTTTTGAAGTCGTGGGTCTTGATAATCTGAATGATTACTATGAAGTGGGTCTAAAGGAATCCAGGCTATCTATTCTGAAGAGCAAAGCCAATTTTTCATTTTATAAAACTGACCTCCAAAATAAATCAGAACTTGATAATCTCTTTTCTCAAAAGAAGTTTGACTATGTGGTTAATCTTGCCGCTCAGGCAGGTGTTCGATATTCAATCACTAATCCCTACGCTTACCTCGAAAGCAATCTTACCGGTTTTTTAAATATCCTGGAGGCCTGCAGAAATAATCCGGTTAAGCATTTATTGTATGCTTCATCAAGCTCAGTGTATGGGGCAAATCGTAAAATGCCATTTTCTGTTCATGATAATGTAGATCATCCTTTAGCACTTTATGCAGTGACTAAAAAGAGTAATGAACTAATGGCGCACGCCTATTCTAATCTTTATCAAATCCCAACTACCGGCTTACGGTTCTTTACCGTTTATGGTCCATATGGACGGCCCGATATGGCGCTCTTTCTTTTTACAAAAGCCATTTTGGAAGGTAAACCAATTGATGTGTTCAATCATGGTAAAATGAAAAGAGATTTCACTTACGTGGATGATATTGTAGAGGGTATTGTGAGATTGATTCCAAAACCACCGAAAGGGAATTCTGAATGGAGTGGTCTAAAACCTGATCCGGCTACAAGCTTTGCTCCCTATAAAATTTATAATATCGGAAATAATAGTCCGGTAGAGCTCTTGCATTTTATTGAAGTACTTGAAGATAAACTCGGAAAAAAAGCGATCAAAAATTTATTGCCTTTGCAGGAAGGCGATGTACCTGAAACATATGCGGATGTAGATGATTTAATGCGCGATGTTGACTTCAAACCTTCAACTTCAATTGAAACAGGAATCGGAAAGTTTGTAAACTGGTATAAAGAATATTATAAGATTAAGTGATGGATAAAATTGGAGTAATAGGGTTAGGGTATGTTGGCCTTCCGCTTGCGGTGGAGTTTGGAAAGTTAATGGATGTTGTGGGGTTTGATATCAATCAAACTCGCATTGAAGAACTAAAAAGGGGGCACGATAGAACCCTCGAGGTTGATGAGCCAGAGCTAAAATCAGCGTCAAGATTATCATTCTCATCTAACTCTAAAGACTTGGCAAGTGTCAATTATTTTATTGTAACAGTGCCCACACCTGTTGATGAATACAAGACGCCCGATCTTACACCTCTTATTAAAGCCAGTGAAACAGTTGGTAAGGTGCTAAAAAGAAATGACGTTGTTATTTATGAGTCAACAGTTTATCCGGGGTGCACAGAAGAAGATTGCGTGCCTGTGTTA
>JBBSBG010000619.1:0-1510 GCA_038251495.1 Cytophagales bacterium | reverse complement strand
TTCGTGAAGCTGACCCGTTGCCTTATCATTTACTGTTTCTGCGAGTTTTTCCGCAATATTACTGGTAATGTATTTCCTACCTGAAAGCACACGACTCACAGCAGCTAATAGCTCTTCCGAGGCACGTTCTTTATTTAAATAGCCCGATGCTCCTGCTTTCAATGCCCGCACAGCATATTGTTCTTCAGGATGCATACTCAAAATAAGAATCGGAGTTTTTATGCCATTGCTTCGCAATTGTTTGAGCGTTTCCATACCATTTCTGCCGGGCATGGAGATATCAAGCAAAATCAAGTCCCATGTATTTTTATCCACTTGTTCAAGTGCTTGCTGGCTATTGGTTACTTCCGTTATTTTTGATGAGGGATAGCTTTCCAAAAGCAATTGCGCCAGCCCTTTGCGAACAATACCATGATCATCAGCTATTAGGATTTTCATTTTATTTTTTTTCGATAATCTTGTCCCATGCAATGCTCAACATCACACTAGTGCCTTTACCTGATTCGCTTTCTATGTGCAATTTACCATTCAGGATTGATGCACGCTCGCGCATTCCAATTAAACCTAACGTTCCTTTTTTCTTTATTTCCGTTTGATCAAATCCTTGTCCGTTGTCCTTTACGATCAACGTGATCCCCGTTTCAGATTGCTTCACACATGATTCAATCCGGGTTGCCTCTGCATGGCGTAGTACATTGGTAAGCGACTCCTGATAAATTCTAAAAATGCCAGTCGCCATATTTCGCTCGATAGCCAAATCATCTATATTCGAATGAAATACACATTTTATCTCTGACTTTTTTTGGAACTCACCACACTGCCATTCCAAGGCAGCAATCAATCCAAGATCATCTAAGATTCCAGGCCGAAGGTCTGTTGAAATCCTTCTCACGGTTTTTATAGTTTGGTCAATTAGCCCAATCATATCGATCAGCTTTGAGTGAAGCTTCTCTTCGGGAAGGATTCTTTTAGCAACCCAGGAGGCATCCATCTTTAATCCCGTGAGTTGCTGGCCTAGTTCATCATGAATCTCTCTGGCAATTCGAGATCTTTCTTCTTCTCGCACCCGATCTAAATAGGCCGTAAGCTTTTTGATTTCCTGTGTGTAGTCCATCAATTCCTTTTCGGCTCGTGCGCGCTCGGAAATATCGATGCCAACACCGACCAGGAAATCTTTTTCGCCAATTTTAATTTTATGACCAGTAAAATAATAGGGTATTTTATTTTTGCTTTTAGTGTATAGATTACAAGTCGCGTCTGCTGAATCTAGCAAGAAAACACTGTTAATCGCTGAACGCATCAATTCCCTTTCTTCTTCGTCAACAAAATCGAGGGGATTCATCTTCTTTATTTCCTCGGCACTGTATTCAGAAATAAATTCAAGATTATGATTCCACCGCAGTAATCTTCCATCACGGTCAGACATATAAAAGATACCCGGCAGACTGTTGATTATGGCATCTGATAGAAATTTTTCGGACTGGATTTGTTGTTCAGCTTGTTTTCGTTC
>JBBSBG010000618.1:0-1511 GCA_038251495.1 Cytophagales bacterium | reverse complement strand
TTTTTCATAACTCGAATATTACATACCAATCAACTTCTATTACAGTATCGGATCAATTTTCATTTTCACTTTTTTCTTAAGACAAAAAAAAATTACTTCTCGTTTGCTAACGATTCAATCGCTTTCATTAAAATGGGTCCGGCTTCTTTTCCAATCGACATACCCGTTAAGTATTCTGTATGTTTAATGGTTGTGTCACCCTCAAAGAAAGTTGGTTTCAGAATGTAACCGAGGGCATCCATACCCAATCCAATTACAAATTTTGGACCTGGTGTTTTCATCAGCTTTTTTGATTGAAAAGAAAATGCTGGCACGGTTTCTCCTGGGTGAGTGACGAACTGCGCTTTTCCTATTGAGAACCATGCCACCTCAGTTAAAACGCTATCGGTAATTTGCCTGTCAATAACACCCGCTTGAGACAATTGGTGGAAACCAACATTGGAAACAGGAAGATAAAACGTTTTGCTCTTGAAATTAATATCGCTGCTAACAGAGGCGGTGGAAAGTTTAAGAGCCTCTTCAACAGCAACCCCTAACTGGCGACCTCGTAATTCGGCACGCTTAAAAGTCTTCTCCTCATACTCAGGCTGAACCCAGCCACCAATGGCCCCATTCAAAAACAAATTTTCTCCACCTTGCGATTGATTAAGTTGTTTATACAGCCCCAACACGTAATCAGAAGAAACTAAACTATTCGTGCCGTCCATGATAGTAGGGTGGCATGCAAAATTGGTTAGTGTGGCAATGGATTTTCCGGCCAGGTCTTTGAATTGCAAAACAGAGACCGACCGATCTAATTCTTCTGGCTCTGAGATATTATAAACCCATTCTTCGCCAAAGGTAGTGTCTGCATAATGCAACGTAGCCGGTTGCTTGGTTGCCCAGGCGGCCTCGATGGCAGCAACTGCTTTTTCAACAAGCGCTTTCATGTAAAGGCTATCCACTCCGCTTGTCATTTGATCGGGCCCCCAGATACCGACTACATCAGGGCCGGAATGCGTGTGCGTAGAAGACATTACGATATTCGATGGATTAAATTCATTTCTTAAAATTTTCGATGCGACTTGTTTCCTGATTTCAAGGAGTGTTGGATAAAGTAAGCCGATGCAATCAAAAGTGAGGAATGCAACCTGTTCTTTAGAATTTGAAATTACAACTGCTTTAACAAAAAGAGAATCATGTATGCCTGTAAAATGGCGATCCTGTTTATCGCCCGCAATAAAAGCTCCAACCGCTGGATTTATAGTGTGTGATGCTGCCCCAACAAGAAACGAGGATGGCTTCTTTTGATCCTTACAACTTGCAAACACCAGTACAACAAGAATACTAACAAAATATCGCGTATACATATTAAAATAAATAGTTACCAACCATTATAAAATTCTTATGTGATCCCGTGTTGATGCTTATTGTTGTTCTGCCATTTGCTTAATGGTTTTCATCAATATAGGTCCAGCTTCTCTATCTACGGACATTCGTGTTAAATACTCGCTATGAGGAATATGCGCAGC
>JBBSBG010000617.1:0-1516 GCA_038251495.1 Cytophagales bacterium | reverse complement strand
TATAAACCCAGCTGCTCCCGTAACTAAAATTATGTTTGAACTCACCTTAAAATATAATTTGGCCACAAAAGTACGCCAAATCTGGTTAGATTTGCACAATCTAAAAAACCTTTCATCCATGACTGAGAATCAAAAGCAACCCACCCACTCTGATGAAATAGATTTAGGAATCCTATTCTCAAAGATTGGAGATTTCTTCAAGAATATAGGGTTGGGATTTTTACGCTTTCTTGCACTTTTAAGAAGGATACCTATTGAAAATAGAGTTTTATTTATCTCGTTGATTCTTATTGGGATAGTTGTTGGATTTTTTTACGCAAGCTTTTTGAAAAAGAAGTTTTACTCTACCACCATGATCCTCAGCTCCGAGTATCTTAATAAAAGAATCGTAGACAATACCATAGAAAAATTAAATCTTTTGGCAGATGAAGTTGATAAAAAAGGACTGGCAAAAGTGTTGAATATATCTGATTCATTAGCAGAGAATATTCTAGAATTTGAAGCGAAGCCTTTTGTGGCTGAAGCCGATGTTATTGAATTAGAAGTATTAAAACAACAATTAAAAAATTTTCAGGCTGATCAAAAAAACGAAAAAGTAATTCAACAGGTAATAGATAGAATTGAGATTGAAAATCGTCATGCCTATGAAATTACAGTCAAGGTGTATAATCCTACCGTAGTACCTGCACTTCAAAATGCATTGGTCAATTACTTTAGAAACAACGATTATCTGAAGAAGCGGGTGGAGATCACTAAAAGTAATTTACTAGCGCGTAAACAAAAGTTGATTGGAGAATCCCAAAAACTGGATAGCCTCAAGGCCGTTATATATGAAAACTATCAGAATATGGCTACTCAAAGTCGGCAGGGATCTAATAATGTAATTTTAAGTGATAAGGCAGTTACTAATCCAATAGAAATATTTACTCAGGACATTGATATGTATAATCAAATTCAATCTATAAACCGATCCCTTTATTTGCAGGACGATTTTGAACTTGTAGATGGATTTACTGAATTTAGTAAGCCTTCCAGTGCAGGTCCATTGAGAACTTCTGCTTACGCAATATTGATAGCCATCGGTCTCGGCTATCTTTTCGTAGCGCTCTTTAGTTTCAATAAATACCTCGCTAAAATCGACTAGTGTTTTTTACTTTACTGAAAAAAGAATTAACCCTGGAAATCAGACGAAAGTCTGTGATTTCCGGATTGGTGCTTTATCTGTTTAGTACCGCTTTCATTTGTTACCTCACCTTTAGCCTTCGGCAAAACCAAATTACTCCCCTTGTATGGAGTGCCTTGTTTTGGATTACAATTCTGTTTACCGTAATCAACACCATTGCCAAAAGCTTTATAGGTGAAAAAAGAGGAAGAGACATCTATTATTTTTCCATTGCCTCACCCGAAACAATTATCCTCTCAAAAATCATTTACAATTTTTTGCTTACGCTGATCTTATCCTTTGCTGGCCTTGGCCTTTTTATTTTGTTACTTAAAAACCCGCTCGCAGACCTCG
>JBBSBG010000616.1:0-1537 GCA_038251495.1 Cytophagales bacterium | reverse complement strand
TCAGATTTCCGGCACTCATTTTCACCGACATGCACCACATATTACCTGGATCATATCGTAATACCAGCGGTTCAATTTTTCGATGTAACGAACGGTAATGAAAATCTTTCACCACGCCAACAATTTTACCGATCGGATGACCATCCAATGCACGCATGGGCGTACCAACCGGTTTCTCTAACATATACTCTTTTACCGCAGCTTCATTAATTAAATAAGCTTCGGTAGAATCAGTCGCAAACTCACTTGACAAATCACGACCCGCCACGATTTCAAGTCCAAAGGTTTTCAGATAATCAAAATCAATGATCATTGTATTCATGTTTCTTTTAAGAAGATCCGTGCCTGGAAAATCATACTGCCAGGTAGAACTCTCCATGCCAGGTGTAGCATTCGAAAATGTTACCGATTTAAAGTTTGAGTTTGCAAGCAAGCTTTCTTTTATTACTTCTTTTTTAGTCCACAACTCAGCAGGTGGATTCATGTAAACAATACTCTCTTTATCGAATCCTAAATTTCTGTTTTGAATGAAATTCATTTGTTGATAGACGACCAACGTACCGATCATTAAAAAAGCAGCAACGCCAAACTGCAAAACGGTAAGGGTCTTTCTTAATCCTGCATTACCCGATGGACCTGATTGGCCTTTCAATACTTGGGCTGGCACAAACGAACTGAGGTAAAAAGCCGGGTAGCTTCCGGCAACAATTCCGGTTATCAATCCGGCCAGAAGTATATAAAGGATGACACTATTGCTCCCAAAGTAAACTACTTCCAAATGCTGGCCAACTAATGCATTAAACATGGGCACAAGCAATTCAAGAAGAATAATTCCTAGTACGAGAGAAATAGAAACCAAGACTATTGTTTCGCCCAAAAATTGATTGATGAGTTGATAACGAAATGCGCCCATTACTTTTCGCAGCCCCACTTCTTTTGCGCGCTTCATAGCGCGTGCTGTTGAGAGATTCATGAAGTTGAAGCAGGCGATTATAAGAATAAGCAATGCAACGGCTGAAAAAATGTATACATAACTGATGTCACCATTGGCACTGTCCGCTTTTATGCCTTTGGTAAAATGAATTTCGGGTAATGGCTGAAGCCAGTCACCCAATCCGCCTTCTTTAAATTCATCGCCCCGGGCGACCGTAAATTTTTTATCAATCCTTTTAGTCAACCCTTCAATGTCCGACTTATTTGGAATGTAGAAGTAAGTCGAGTAATTCCAGGCATCGAGGTTGCTCAGAAACTGATCGGCCGGAAGGTTGTATTGCTCCTGAACCATTTTTGCAAAAGTCTCAAACGTAGTGAGGTATGTAAATTGCAAATGCGAATTTGCCGGAACATCTTTAAACACCCCGGTGATTTCATAATCATATTTATTGTTGTATCGAATGACCTGACCTATCGCATCCTTGTTTGGAAAATATTTATCTGCAATAGATTGAGTGATCGCAATTGTATTCGGGCGGGCAAACACTGATCTGGCATCACCTTGAACGAGCGGGAAACTAAATATTTCAAAAAAGTCCTTGTC
>JBBSBG010000615.1:0-1538 GCA_038251495.1 Cytophagales bacterium | reverse complement strand
ATTAGAAATATGAATTAAACATCTTCATAAATTAATATCCTATATGCCAAATACCTACACCCAAATTCATATTCATGCAGTTTTTGCAGTCAAGTTTCGAGCCTCAGCTATCAAAAGTATTTGGAAGGATGAATTATATAAATATATTACGGGCATCATTCAAAACCAGAATCATAAACTAATAGCAATTAATGGTGTTGCCGATCATATTCATATTTTGTTCGGAATGCGCCCGGTTCAATCGCTATCTGATTTAATGCAGGATATTAAATCGGGCTCCTCGAAATGGATAAACGAGAAAAAGTTTTGCAACTCAAAATTTGAGTGGCAGGAAGGGTACGGAGCTTTTTCATATAGCAAATCACAGCTAAAGCAAGTAGCAACCTATATCGAGAATCAAGAAGAACATCACCGCAAGCAAACCTTTGCTTACGAATACAAAGAGCTCTTGGATAAGTTCGAGGTCGATTATGACGAACGATTTCTATTTAAGGATTTAGAATAGAATTTTAGATGAAGCGAACATCTTCCATTGTTATCAATATTATACTCGTCATACAGGTATTGCTCCTGTTTTTGTTCTTTTTTGAAGATCGGGTTGAGCTGCCTGCCTGGTTGCAAGTTGCCGGCAGACTTCATCCCTTGGTTCTTCATCTTCCAATTGGCTTTCTTATTTTTTTAGTCATCTTGATTTTTTTGAGAAATCAATTCAAGAAAAAGCAGTTCAAGCAATTGATTCTTATTTGCTTGTTGTTGATTTCTCTTTCAGCTTCCCTCTCTGCATTGTTCGGTTTGTTTCTCTCTATTCAAGGAGATTATGGTGCAGATACGTTGCAACAACACAAAGTGAGTGGTATCATACTAAGTTTGCTCTGTTATTTTATTCTGATTGCTTTTTCGACAACAAAAAAAGTAACTGCTGTTTTTTATGGTGGTGTAACGATCGCTGTGGGGGTTTTGCTATTTGCAGGACATTCAGGTTCTGTATTAACACACGGTGAAAATTTTGTGTTTGCACCAATTATGAAAGTTTCTACTAAAGAGCTTTCAATGGAAACATCTTCATTATACGATATTGCCATTGAACCAGTGCTTGAAAGCAAATGCTTTAGCTGTCACAACGAATCCAAATCGAAAGGAGGATTAGTGATGACCTCCATAGAGAAATTTAAAAAAGGTGGAAAGAAAGGCGTGGAATGGATTGTTGGCAATCCTGACTCTAGTCGATTAATCCGATACATTCACCTGCCTTTAGAAGATGATGACCACATGCCGCCTGATGGCAAACCTCAATTAACAGCAGTAGAGATTTTTATTTTGGAATCCTGGATCGAGTCGGGGGCAGACTTTGAAAAGAAGATTGCAGAATATGATGATCGTGATACGATAAAACATTGGGCATCCAAGAATGGTATTTCAAAAAATAAATCCGAACCTGAAAAGAGTTATAGTTTTTCAAGTACATCTCAATCTGTTATTGATAAACTGAATACTCCGTATCGTGCCATTTCTCCTTTGTATGTAAACAGTCCGGCTTT
>JBBSBG010000614.1:0-1540 GCA_038251495.1 Cytophagales bacterium | reverse complement strand
TGTCATTTAATCCTCGGTCCTCATTAATTTTCTATATATCCTAGATTCGCATCCAGGTCTCTTAAAGAATCAACTCGCTGTTACCCTCTATCGAGTAACAACGGGTCCGCTATCAATCTCCATCTATTCAAAGAACGTGTGTTCTATTTTTCAATTCCTTTCACAAGGTTTTGATTTTTCGAACTCTGTGGCTCTTAATTTTTGTTGAGAACCTTTAAATTAATCTAAAAACCCCCTTTTCGTTCAAAGGGAGTGCAAAGGTAGTTGTTGATTAGATTTATGCAACAGTTGCGGTAAATATTTTTACAAAAAAGGTTCATTTCAGGTCATCCCCTTAATAACTATCTGATTATCACAACAAGAATTTAAGGGCTTTTTCGCTTAAAAATTGGGACTGTACTGCAAGGCTCGCCAAACATGATGCTTGCAGCGATTGGGCGAAGTCTATTTGTTACTTCTACATAAGCCGAAACAGGTACCTCAACCTTACTACAGCCTTTAATAACCACTTTGGCGTTATCATATTTTTTCCAATCTACTTTTACAAGAGCTTGGTTGAAAAGAGTTATTTCCAAATCCCGTAAGGAGCCGAAAATTACTTGTTTAGCAAACGGCTGAAGCGATGAGGAAAGTAACATGAATGCCCAAGTGGGTACGATAGCATCGGCTGAACAAATAATAGCTACAAATTTATTCTGATACTGAGACCAATCATGATTCTTAACGAAATCACGAAAGTCTTTTTCTTTTAAAACCAATTCTTGAAACAACAGGTCTTTCAAATCAAACTCAACTCGATCTCCGGGTGTGTATAATTCCTCAAGATCAAAGGTTACTAGTTGACTGCTGCTAACCCTATTGATGACCTCCAGCTCCCTTTCCAGAGGAGAGGGAGTGACTGGCTCTAATTGATTTGAAGGTTGATTAGTGTTCATAACTCTCTTTATTTAAAACCTCCAGAAGCTTTTCAAATTGAAGAACACAGTCAAGCCACGTTTAGTTTTCTTATCAAAAAATCTTTCAGGTAAAACGGCTCAAAGGAAACTACATCTTCAAACTCTGATTGTTTCCACTTGAGATACCCTAACTCACCTAGCCGAGCTGCTTGTGGTATAATGTCTAAAAGAAATCGCGCTTTTACATTTTTAATTATCGGTCTACATTTTTCAGCTCCTTCGCCCAAAAAATAAATTACTCTATCCTGAAGATAGTTCGCGAAACTTTCTTCATCAATAATTTTAGCTTGTGTTGGTTCTACTTCATTCAAATTAAAATCCTGAATCAAACAATAGACTTCCATTCTGCGCGCATCTATCATAGGACAAAGAAGAATTTCATTCTCCTGTTCTGTTTGTGAAAGGTTGGCTTTCAAATAATCTTTTCCCTGATAAGCCATCAACTGAAGTGTGTTAACTGAAATCAATGGAATATTCAATGCATAACAAAGTCCTTTTGCGGTGGCAACGCCAATGCGCAAGCCCGTATATGAGCCTGGGCCAGAGGCAACAACTATACCTTGCAAATCAACCATCTTAAGGTT
>JBBSBG010000613.1:0-1544 GCA_038251495.1 Cytophagales bacterium | reverse complement strand
GGATTTTTAGGATCAGTCATCCATTTAGCGAGACCTAATCTGTTTGGAGGTGCATTTTCAGGAAATGCATTTAATGTATGTGGCACAGCAGGTTCTACTTGCTCTCCATGCACTAACCAATTGCCGCGTTCAAAAACGTGAGTTTGTCTTTTTAAGGAGATTGTGTTCTCTACTATGATTGGCGTGGTAGGCGCGTTTGTGTTTATAAGTTGCCAGAATTTTTCCGAAACTTTTGAATCTTGCTCATCCCATCGGTAATCAAAATAAAACCAATCGAACATCATTCCATTGGCTTCGGGGGTCTTAAGATTATTATTTGAATAGGTAAAATATAAATCGTGAACTCCATGTACAGAGTCAAAATCAAATGATGAGGTTGTCCATTTTCCCTTCGTGGATTTAACAGCAATTGTTTTAAGGACGGGTCCGGCAGATGAATCGAGATGGATGATCCAGATGCCTCCGGGCAATCCACTTTGGTAGCGATAGATTAGCCTGTTTTTTTTGGTGAGTTCAATATTTTTTAATCGACTGATAGCATGGTTACGAAAGACTAACCATTTCGTATCACTGAGTTCGCTATTTATAAACTTATCGGCCTGCAATGAATTGGTAGCAGGTTGTCCGGTTTTTAGAAACCGATAAACCTCGTTTGCTTTTTGTTCAGACTGATTTGATTGTATCCAATCTACGAGATGTGCAAGTTCAGTGCTGTCTTCTTTTTTATAATGCTTTAGCAAAGGATAATCTGCATAGGTATCCTCATCGCGGGTGTTGTTAAAGAAGGCTACGAACTTGTAATACTCATCGTGTCGGAAGGGATCGTATGGATGACTGTGACATTGCACACACGCAAAGGTTGTCCCCATCATAGCTTCCCAGGTTGTGTTTACACGATCTAATACTGCGGAGGTGCGAAACTCTTCGTTCTCAGTGCCACCTTCATCGTTGGTCATGGTGTTCCGATGAAAGGCAGTCGCTACATATTGATCGTCCGTTGGATTGTCCAAAAGATCGCCTGCCAATTGCTCAGTCACAAACTGATCGTAGGGCATGTCTTTATTGAATGCACGAATCAACCAATCGCGGTAACGCCAAATACTGCGACTATCATCACGCTCATAACCTTTGGTATCGGCATAGCGCGCAAGATCCATCCACACCGCTGCCCAGCGTTCGCCAAAGTGTGGTGAAGCCAACAGTGAATCAACAAGACTTTGGTATGTGATTGGATTCTCATTACTAAGAAATTTCTTAGCTAATGATTCCGATGCCGGTAGGCCAATTAAATCTAAACTTACTCTTCGAAGTAGAGTTGCTTTATCAGTTTCTGGCGAGGGGTCTAATTTTTGCTCCTTTATTTTTTGATAGATGAAGGGGTCAATTTCATTTTTAGTCCATGAGTTTCTTTCAGGAACAAGTTGCTTTTCAACGGCCACATAAGCCCAATGATCGCCCCATTCTGCCCCTTCATTTATCCACTGAGTAAGAATTTCAATCTCTTCCTTTGTTAAGGGTTCTTTTTTGTAAGGCATCCGCTCTTC
>JBBSBG010000612.1:0-1544 GCA_038251495.1 Cytophagales bacterium | reverse complement strand
TGGAAACATATTCGTCATTTATATCACTGTCCACGAAGTCACTCAATCGCTATCAACATCAGAATGTAACAATTGTTGTTCAATCCCCTTTAGCAATTCCATCAGGCATATAAACCCGCCCAAAATATACGTATTTATCCCAGATTCCGCAATAGAAAAAATAAGTATTAAATTGAGTATTAAATCCTACTGCGTAGCATTAGGAAAATTATTACCATGGAATTTGATATAAGCTATACTAGTAAAGAGATTACGCCATGGGGAGGCATGGTATTTTTAAAACAAATGTTGCAAAAAATAGGCTTTAGAGAGCTTATTGAAGCCAACCCGGACTTGCCTGAATCAAAATCGAATAGGGGATACAAAACCGCTACAATAATTGAAGGATTTATCACCAGTATTTGGTGTGGAGCAAACCGTTTTTTGCACACAGAAGTTACCCGCCATGATGCAGCCTTAGGTAAAATTTTTGATTGGAAAGACACTCCTGCTCAAGATACTTACAAGCGTTTCTTTTCAAAATTTACTCAGGCAACCAATCACAAGGTTAGCGACTATTTCTATTCGTGGATATTCGACAACTTTAAGTTTGACAATTTTACGTTAGATATCGACTCCTCAGTGATGACCAGGTATGGTGTACAAGAAGGAGCAAAAAAAGGCTACAATCCTGCTAAAAGAGGTCGCTGTTCACACCATCCTTTAATTGCCTTTATTGCCGATGTAAAACTAGTTGCCAATATGTGGCTTCGCAGTGGAGACACTTCTTCGGCCAATAATTTTTTATCTTTTTTAGAAGACACTTTATCTAAATTAAAAGATAAAACAGTAAGCCTAATCCGCTTAGACAGTGGGTTTTTTAATGCAGGAATTTTAGATTTCTTAGAGAACAAACCAATGGAATATATTGTGGCAGCGAAGTTTACACAGCCTGTTCAGCGGCTCATTCACGACACTAAAAATTGGATCGTATTAGATACAGGCATTGAAATTTGTGAGCAAATGTATCAAAGCGATTCATGGCAGAAACCAAGAAGAATAGTCATTGTAAGGCAACGGATAAAAGACAGACCAAAAGCGCCAGGCAAACAATTAGGACTTTTTGCAGAAGAAGAGATTTATAAAAACTATCGCTATTCAGCGTATGTAACCAGCATGAAATTAGCACCGGCAGAAGTATGGCGATTATACAGAGGAAGAGGGGAAGCAGAAAATAGAATTAAGGAATTAAAATATGATTTTGGCTTCGACAGTTTTAATCTAAAAGATTTTTACGCTACCGAAGCTGCTTTAACATTTGCCATGATAGCCTATAACTTAATGGCTTTGTTTAGAACCTTTGTGCTGCAAGAAAAAACACAAAAAACTTTATCTACACTCAGATACAGAACATTTGCTATCGGTGCATACTTTGAAAAAGTGAATGATAAATTGGTACTCAAAATTGCCTTAAACAAAAAACGAAGGGCTTGGTTCTCGGGGCTTTGGAATTATTCTAAAGTCTTTGATTATCCGTTTGCACTTGCTAATGCGTAATCTGGGTT
>JBBSBG010000611.1:0-1552 GCA_038251495.1 Cytophagales bacterium | reverse complement strand
TGAATGCGATTGGCAGGGGCTTCCAGCGTTGGGTATTTTTCAACCCACGGGCGGGATTGTTTAAGAATAATTGATTTGGAGGTTGTTTTAATACGAAGAACTAAATTCATGTTTCCTTCGCCTGCTTTTTCAATCGAAGTAATTTGGTCGGATTTATCTAACCAATTGTTTCTGTAGAGTAAATCAATCCACTCGTTTGGTTGTTCGGCACTAATAAAGGTAGCCGCTGGCAAGACTTCATTAAATATCTTTTTGTAATCCATTCCTTAAATCCCCACCATGATGAAAACAAATTACTTTGTAGAGTTTCTATGAATTAAATATGCCATCGCCATGGCATAACCCTCCATGCCAAAGCCAGTAATCAATCCGGCACATTTTGAAGTGATTAAACTAACGTGTCTGAATTCTTCACGTGCATAAACATTAGAGATATGCACCTCCACCACGGGAGCGGTAATAGCTGCAATAGCATCATGAATGGCTATTGAGGTATGTGTATATGCACCCGCATTTAAAATAATACCGTCAACATCAAAACCAACTTCATGGAGTTTGTTGATCAACTCGCCTTCAACATTGGATTGATAATAAGAGAGAACAACGGAAGGAAATCGCGATTTAAGATTTTCATAGTATTCAGCAAATGGCTGAATGCCGTATGTTTCGGGTTCACGTTTGCCTAGTAAATTTAGGTTGGGGCCGTTGATGATGTGTAGCTTCATGCTTCGAAGTTAAAATAATTTGCACATTTGTAGCAGTGAAAAATTGGGAAAGTCATATCAAACACTTTGGCAGCTACTTAAAGTTAGAGCGTTCGCTCTCAGAGAATTCAATTCAAGCCTACGTTCGGGATGTAGAGAAGCTTGCGCAATTCATTGAAATGAAATTTGAAAGTGTCAGTCCTTTGGTTATTTCTGCCAAGCATTTACAAGCCTTTGTTCACTATATCAATGAATTGGGAATGAGTGCGTTTAGTCAGGCACGGATTTTATCCGGCATCAAGGCATTTTATAAATATCTCCTCTTTGAAGAGATAATAGATAAAGATCCTACCGCACTGTTGGAAGGACCGAAGCTGGGGAGAAAACTACCCGATACGTTAGATTATGATGAGATTGTAAGTATGTTAGATGCAATTGATCTCTCCAGGCCGGAAGGTGGTCGCAATCGTGCAATGCTTGAAGTCTTATACTGTTCAGGACTTCGTGTTTCGGAACTTGTGGATTTAAAGATAGGCAACATCTATTTCGATTTAGGATTTCTGCGCGTGATTGGAAAAGGAAATAAAGAAAGGTTGGTGCCTGTTGGAAAGGATGCCCTTAAGTTTTTAAAAATATATCTTGAAGACATACGGGTTCATGTGCCTGTTCAAAAAGGATCGGAGAGTAATACATTCCTAAACCGAAGAGGAAAAAAATTATCGCGCGTAATGGTATTTATGATTATCAAAGAATTGGCTGCAAAAATAGGATTACACAAAACAATCAGTCCGCATACGTTCCGTCATTCATTTGCAACTCATTTAATTGAAGGGGGCGCTGATTTACGC
>JBBSBG010000610.1:0-1553 GCA_038251495.1 Cytophagales bacterium | reverse complement strand
GCTCTATCTTGCACACCTTTGGTTAATCGTGGATCGTGAGTATCAGCCACACCACGCAATTGCAAAAATTCAGAGTTCAGCTTATTTGGAAAGTTAATTACATCTTGAAAATTCTTTGAGCGAGGTTCTATCAGGTTCGATTCCCATTGATCTATTTTCTTAATCAACTCTTTTCCGTTCTCAATCAACTCCTTCGCATCCGGATTGTTTTTCATTGACTCATTCAGGGTTTCAATTTGCTTTTTCACCTGGCGTAGGTTGTTTACTGAATTATGCAATTCATCAAACTGCTCACCCGCTTGTTTCAAAAATTCTTGCTGTGCTGCCCACTCGGCTGCTGTGGCTGTAACTTTAGGATCCGAAATTATTTCTAAATCCGTTTCTGAGGTTTGTCCTTTAACTGTTAATCGGGCTTTGTACTTACCCGGTGCAACACGGTAGCCGCTGTAATCTCCATACACAAATACTCCCGGCACACCAATCAACGATTCCGTGCGGAAATCCCAGGCAAAACGATTGATACCCGCTTCTGCAGGAATAGTTTGTTTTGGTGAAGGACCACCTGGCCAAGGTTTGAAGTTCTCATCCTTTTTGTTTGTGTAGGAACGAATCAACTTTCCACTGGCATCTAAAATCTCCAATTTAATTGTTGCTGTATCTGCTTTTTCTTTCAAATAGTAATCAAGAGAAACACCGTTAGCCGGATTGCGACCGAGCCCAGGGATATCGCCAAAATATTCAGGTATAGTTACGGACGATAATCGGTATGTTGGTTTGGGTGTATAAATTTTCACACTCATTCCAAAATTCCCTTTCGATTGTTGAATAGCGGCAAGATCATCTAAAATCCAAAAGGCGCGTCCCGCAGTAGCGGCAATCAAATCATTATCGTGAATGATTAAATCCGTTACCGGAACAATTGGAAAATTCAACTGAAACTTGCTAAACGAAGCCCCTCCATTCGTTGAGATGTAAAATCCTCTTTCCGCCCCAGCGTACAAAAGATCTTTCACTTTTTTATCTTCCCGAATTACTTTAATAAAATCATCGGTGGCTACACCTGCACCAATCTTCGTCCACGACTTACCATAGTCTACAGACTTGTAAGTTATATTAGAAAAATCATTGAACTTATAGCGCGATGCTGAAATATAAACTGTGCCTTTATCATGTGGCGATACTTCAATGGAATGAATCATACTTTCAGGCAAACCTGCTGGCGTAACGTTACTCCAATTTTTGCCACCATCTTTTGTTAGATAAACCAAGCCGCAATCGCTGCCTGTATAAATCACTCCGCGTTCATGCGGAGACTCAATTACATAATAAATCGTATTGTAATTTTCTCCACCAGCACCTTCATTGGTAATAGGTCCGCCACTTGTATTTTGCTTAGTAGTATCATTACGGGTAAGGTCAGGGCTAATAACTTCCCAACTAAAGCCACCATTAGTGCTTTTGAAAAGCACATTGGCTGCGTGGTAAAGTATTTTAGGATCGTGAGCAGAGTTAATTAATGGAGCGTTCCAGTTAAAGCGATACTTCATTTCACG
>JBBSBG010000609.1:0-1553 GCA_038251495.1 Cytophagales bacterium | reverse complement strand
TGGTCTCATCATAGGTTTGCCTGCCAATGGTGTTGGCTTTGGGGTATCTAAAAGCTCAGGCTTCAATAAATATTTTCTCCTTATCGGATTGATCAGGTAAAGTTTTTGGGAAGTGAAGCTGATTTCACTCATTTGCTCAAATAGTTGGCTCCACTCCAGCCACAATTCAGGCTCACTCAATTTAAAAGCCACGCTATCTATCTTTTTACTTATTAGATATGTTTCAAAATTCATGATTCAAATCTATATAAAAATTGACTTTTATTCATTTGTTCAATTTCTGTGAAACACGTATTTTTGCTTAAAGCACGTGTAAATGAAAACACAATCAAAAAAAACAAAACTCACATTAACGGTTCGTAAAAGTGCGATCGATGCCGCCAAAAAATATTCGCGAAGGACAGGTAAGTCTGTTTCAGCACTTTTTGAAGATATTTTTGAAAATGCAGAAGTTAGCCCTCTTAAATCCGAATCGCAAAAGGCTGCTGAGCGCTTACTGAAGCGGTTGGATTCTGAGAAAAGTGTAGCCACAAAAAACGAGAGTGATAAATCCTTAATCGCAAATCATGTCGCTCGTAAATTTGCCTGAGGTGTTTTTAGATACCGATGTAGCATTTGATATTATTTCAAAACGCGAACCTTTTTATATCAAGTCAGTCACACTACTTGAATTAGCCTTGGCTGGTAAAATTCAACTCATGTTATCTGAAAGCAGTTTGGCTAATCTGTTTTACCTGTGCTACGACATCTATAAAATTAAGGATAGCAATGAGAAACTATTAGATTTAACTTCAGTATGCATAATTTTAAGTGGTGGTAAGCAGGCTGCAATTAGCGCTCTTAATTCTACTTTTAAAGATAAAGAAGATGGACTGCAATACTTTACTGCATTGAGCGGAAAAGCTGACTATCTGATTACTCGTAACAAAAAAGATTACACCGCTAAAGAAGTTAAATTACCAGTCTACACACCGACTGAGTTTACGCAGCTATTTTAGTTATTCATGTTGTTCAATTTATTAGCTTAGCGACCGTCTCTGAAATTCATGAAAAAAACTAAAATATTATTGATTGGTGCTGGGGGCCAGCTGGGTTCCGAACTCACGCAAGGCTTGTGGAGAATTCACGGTCAAGCGAATGTAATTGCTTCCGATATAAAAGACGCTCAAGGTGTTTTAAAAGAAGGTCCTTACGAAAAGTTTGATGTGATGCAGCGCGACAGACTCTTCGAACTGATTCGCAAAAATGGAATCACGCAAGTCTATCACCTGGCTGCACTACTATCTGCAACAGGCGAGAAAGATCCACGGTGGGCCTGGAAACTAAATATGGATAGTTTGCTTTTTGTTTTAGAAGCCGCCCAAGAACTAAAACTCGATAAAGTCTATTGGCCCAGTTCCATCGCAGCCTTCGGGCCAACAACTCCCAAACAAAATACACCACAGGATACGATTATGGATCCCACCACGGTTTATGGCATTACTAAACTTGCTGGTGAACTCTGGTGCGAATATTATTTCAGACGATATGGCGTGGACGTACGCAGCTTGCGA
>JBBSBG010000608.1:0-1565 GCA_038251495.1 Cytophagales bacterium | reverse complement strand
TTGCATTAGAAATTGTTAAGGTGTGTAGAGACTTACAAAAAAATAAAGAGGTTGTCCTTTCAAAGCAATTGCTACGAAGTGGAACTGCAATTGGTGCATTAATAGAAGAAGTAAATCAGGGAGAGTCGAAAGCAGATTTCATTCACAAACTTTCAATTGCCAATAAAGAAGCCAACGAAACGCAATACTGGATTAGATTATTAATTGATTCAAATACGCTCGGCAAAAAGACCGGTGAACCGCTCCTTATAAAGAGCATTGAACTGATAAAGATTTTAACTGCTTCAATCAAAACTTCTAAAGCAAAACGGTGAAGAAACTTATTTTCCATTATCAACCATCCATTGTCAATTGAAACAGCAGCAGTACATATATAAAGAGGACAATCTAATCGACTCAGAGCCGAACAAGTTTCGCGAAAGCGAACTGAAGTCGGAGGAGATGATTATTAACCTCGGACCACAACATCCGTCTACTCATGGCGTGTTGCGTTTGGAGGTTTTATCGGATGGGGAAATAGTAAGGGATGTTGTTCCGCATATTGGTTATCTACATCGGTGCTTCGAAAAACATGCGGAGAGTCTGCCTTACAATCAGGTGATTCCTTTTGTTGATCGCATGGATTATGTGGCTGCCATGAATTCAGAGCATGCGTATGCAATGGGTGTAGAGAAGATGCTCGGCATTAGTGAGCAAATTCCAAAACGCGTTGAATACATTCGGGTGTTGGTTGCTGAAATGAATCGTATTGCATCGCACTTGATTGCTGTTGGTACCTATGGTCTCGACTTGGGTTCATTCACTCCATTTTTTTGGATCATGCGCGATCGCGAACATATACTTCGCTTGCTCGAATGGGCAAGTGGCGCCCGCATGCTTTACAATTATATTTGGATTGGTGGATTATTTTATGACTTGCCCGTAGGGTTCGAACAACGGTGCCGCGAGTTTATAAACTACTTCAGACCCAAAGTTGCTGAACTAGAAACCATCTTAATCGACAATAAAATATTTATAGATCGCACTGCTAATGTCGGTGTTCTTCCTTTAAAGCTCGCCATTAACAGTGGCATCACCGGGCCAATGTTGCGCGCTTCGGGTTTGCGTTATGATTTGAGAAGGGTGGATGGCTATTCAGTTTACCCGGAATTAGAGTTTGAGATTCCAATTGGTGAGGGAAAGATGGGCAAAACAGGTGATTGTTGGGATCGAACTTCGGTGCGGGTAAAGGAGATTCATGAATCTCTTAAAATAATGGAACAATGCCTTGAAAAATTGGAGGGTGAACACAAACGTACTCGGGAATTTGATCCGCAAGCGTTGGTTCCTAAAAAGATTCGACCGAAGGCGCAAGAACTTTATATCCGTGCTGAAAATCCAAAAGGTGAGTTGGGATACTTTTTTAGAGCCGATGGTAAAAGTGATATTCCATTTCGCTGCAAAGCCCGGGCGTGCTCGTTTGTAAATCTTTCTATCTTGCCTGAACTTAGTAAAGGCGTGCTGATCGCAGATTTGATTGCAATCCTTGGTTCTATTGATATCGTTCTGGGAGAAGTAGATCGTTA
>JBBSBG010000607.1:0-1572 GCA_038251495.1 Cytophagales bacterium | reverse complement strand
TCTTCTTTTTCAGAAACCTTTTTACACAATAGCGAAATAAATTTTGATGACACATCAGCGTGATTGTTTACCAGAATCAAGAAATCATTTTTTGGAATAAGAATAATTTCGGATTCTTCCAATGCCACGCTCGACTCTTGGTAAGGACTGCCTTCCAGCAAGGATTCATATGCAAAGAAATCGCCAGACTTATATAAATTAGTTATCAACTCCTTTCCATCAGGATGAGACTTAAATGTTTTTATCGTTCCAGATTTTACGAAATAGGCGTATAAAGGCGAATCGCCTTCCGAAAATAATTCAGCCTTTTTCTTATATGTCTTTACTTTTTTGTCTTTGCATAAATCTGTCAGGTTAAGAACGTGTTGGGCGTCTTTGATAAAATTATCCAGGCCAGTATGGTTGCTTTCATATTCTTTGGATCGAATGCTTTGCTTGCGTAAACGAGTTTCTATTGCGTTGAGAAGTTCTGTATCGTCAAACGGTTTTGTCAGATAGTCATCGGCACCCAAGGTCATGCCTTTACGAATGTCGGTGCGTTCTGTTTTTGCGGTAAGAAAAATGAATGGAATGCTCGCTGTGATTGGATCCTTGCTCAAGATGTGCAAAACACCGTAGCCATCAAGTTCTGGCATCATGATATCACATACAATCAAATCTGGTTTGCTCTTCTTAGCCAATTCAACACCAACTTTGCCATTTTCAGCTGTTAAAACCTCATAATTAGCTAGTGATAGTATTTCGCTTGTATTTTCCCGAATGTCTGAGTTATCTTCAATTAGCAATATCTTCTTCATTTCATCATTTTATTAAAGTGGAATTGAAACGGTGAAAGCACTTCCTTTTTCGCATTTGCTTGTGAAGATAATATTTCCGTCAAGGAGTTCTACATATCGTTTTACAATATTTAACCCTAAACCCGTTCCCTGAATATTAGATACGTTCCCTGCTCTAAAAAAGCGTTGAAATAAATGCTTTTGGTCTTCTTCAGGGATTCCGATACCGTAATCCTTCACGGTCATAGTTAAAATATTACGGTCGGATGTAACCGTTAAGTCTATGTTTTTATTGGCCTCGGAATATTTGCTTGCATTAGAGAGTAAGTTGAATAGAATATTCCTAAGAACGCGAGCATCCGAGGTAATACTCTCCAATTCAGATTTATTGATAAACTTAATCGATTGTCCTTCTTTTAAGCTCGCATTTATTTCTTCGATAATATCTTGAAATAAAACTGTCAGATTGATCGTGTCTTTCACAACTTCTACTTTTCCTTCTTCTAATTTTCCAAGCGATAAAAAATCGTTTAGAATAGCTGTAAGGTGTTCCACGGAAGATTTTACCCGACTAGTATGTTTATCTATCTTGTCAAAATCCCCGCGCTCTTTGTATTGCTGAACAAGTGACACAGAACTTAAAATGGTACTCAACGGGGTTCTGAATTCATGCGAGGCAATGGAAACGAATTTAGTTTTCAGATCGTTAAACTCTCGCTCTTTTTCCAATGCTTTACGAGTTTCATCTTCGGCTTTTTTACGCTCGGTAACTTCTTTTTTCAATTTCTGAATTGTA
>JBBSBG010000606.1:0-1584 GCA_038251495.1 Cytophagales bacterium | reverse complement strand
GGAGAAGGGGCAGGGGTTGAGGTAATGAAAGCAAGGGTTTTTAGAGATGCCCTTAATGTTGATCACTGGTAAAACCATTGTTTGAATTATAGATCATGGAAAGAACTGGAAATAATTGATTGATAATTCATGATCGGATAATTGATTCTACTAACTTTGAGAAAAGCCCAACCTATGAAAAAATCATTATTTCTGAGCCTTCTACTGTTTATTACGACAGGGGTTTTTGCAAGAGATGCTCCACGTGAGTTTTACGAGTTGCGTTTGTATCGTTTCAAAACAGCTGAACAACAAACCAGAACAGAAAATTATTTGGAGAAGGCCTTGCTCCCTGCGTTGCATAGAATGGGAATAAAAAAGGTAGGTGTTTTTAAACCTGTTGAAACCGATTCGACCTTTGGAAAAAAGCTGTATGTGTTGATTCCATTTAAATCGATGGCTGAATTTGTTGGATTGACGGACAAGCTGGCAAAAGACAAAGTATATACTGCAGACGGCACAGATTACATTGATGCAAAATTTGATAACCCGCCTTATGATCGCATAGAGAAAATTGTGTTGAAAGCTTTTTCAGGAATGCCCCTGTCAGCGGTGCCCGATTTAAAATCTGCGGTAAGCGAGCGGGTATATGAGTTGCGCAGTTATGAAGGCCACACCGAAAAAATTTATGAGAATAAAGTGGAGATGTTTAATAAAGGTGATGAAGTTGGATTGTTTAAACGTCTTGGTTTTAACGCGGTATTTTATGCAGAAGTATTGAGTGGCGCACGCATGCCAAATTTAATGTACATGACCACATTTGAAAATCAAGCCGAGCGTGATGCGCATTGGAAAGCATTTGGTGCCGACCCACAATGGAAGACACTCTCTGTAATGCCGCAGTATCAGAAGAACGTGTCGAAGAACGTGCAGGTGTTTCTTCGACCTACCACATATTCAGATTTGTAATGGTTACGGCCTGCGTAGTAAGAGTATGAACCAATACTTTCCCAAAGTTGTTAAATTTTTCGTGAACTCAAATTGTGAGCTATGAGATTTGTTGAATCGGTGAAGGAGAAATTACTAGAATCTATTGGTGTCATTTTTATCGTTTTGCTTGTTGTGCTTCCCGCCTGCAATAAAGATGAACCGGAACATCCAAACGCGTATGTAAATAACTGGATCTATACAAACATGGATTTTTGGTACTATTGGAATAGCACCTTGCCGAAAAACCCTGATAAAAGCTTAGCGCAGGAAGCATTTTTTGAATCGTTGTTGAATGATGACGACCGATTCTCCTGGATTCAGGATAATTTTAAAGAGCTACAAAATTCATTACAAGGAATTAGCAAAGAGGCTGGTTATGAAATTGCTCTTTTCCGCGAAAGCGCAGACAACAACAATGTGATTGGCCAAATTGTGTACGTGAAGCCAAACTCGCCTGCTGAGAACGCGGGTTTGCAGCGGGGTGACTTAATTACAGGAATCAATAGCGAACAACTTACACTTTCTAATTATCAAACGTTACTAAAGGCTATTAGCGAAAACCATTCAATTACTTATAAGCCTTATGACTTACTTAATCAGGCGTTTGGGACTGAG
>JBBSBG010000605.1:0-1591 GCA_038251495.1 Cytophagales bacterium | reverse complement strand
TTTTTCAACCATTACGTGAATGCCCAAAGGCGCGCAAGTTTGCACTACACTTAGGTGATCGTAGATAGAACCAAAAGCAGCAACTGCTTCAGGCTTTGTGTTGCGAATCATTTCGTCAAGCGAATTGTAAACGAGCGACATCGGCAACTTATACCGATCAAGCAGTCGTTTGGCCAACTCCATATTCGGCTCAGCAATGCCTACAATTATAATATCTCCACGGTCGGCCCGACCCAGGATCTGATTGACATGATTGTGAGTAAGTCCGGCTATGCCAATGCGCAAGGGTTGGGCAATGGCTGTGCTTAAGGTTAATAATATGCCGATTAAAAGATGCATTAATTTCATGATCTATGGGTTTAGATAAATTAGATTATGTAGTAATTACCGGCTCCCTTTGTCAATAGGATATTTTTCATGAATCTCAATCATTTTTCCACCTAGATCGTAGATTTCCTGAATGAAAAAATCGTTACTTCTTTTTCATTAACCAATTTTACATAAAAACAACTAAAAGGCCAACGCCTAAAGCCCGATACCTAATCTTGAAACGCTGATATGTAAATGATATAGGCAGCGCATTACAAAATTGTGAGCGCAGCAAAAAGTAACTTACGGTATGACCTACCCAGAGGAATTTTATTGTTATCCACAAGTACGGTGCTATCCCGCACTGAGGTGACTAACAATAGGTTTACTATATATGATTTATGGATGCGCAAAAATCCCTGATCAATTAATTTTGCTTCTACTGATTTTAACGTATGTGTGAGTAAGTAACGCTGCGTGGCTGTAAATACAAAAGCATAATTATCGTACGCTTCAATATAAATTATCTCCTCGACAGGAATTCCAATTAACTCAGTGTCTGTTTTTACAAATATCCTGGTTTGATTAGCAGGCATCGAAAAGGGGCGAGTAGCCAAACCATGCCTCGTTTTATAAAGTGCAAGTTCCACATTTACAGCCAGTGTTCTTTCTTGTATGGGTTTTACTAAATAGGCAGCCGGCTTAAGCGGACGCACACGTGAAATACTATCCTCATCCGAAAAAGAGGTGATGAAAATGAAGGGCACAGAAGTTTCAATCTCCATCGCTTGCACCAACGCGATACCATTCATCGCACCAGCTAATTCAATATCTAACAATACTAAATCCGGAGACTGGTCGAGAATAAAGGGCAGCGCTTCCTCGCCCCGATCAAAGCTACCCAACACGGTATACTTCATGCGCTCAATCATCATACAAAGATCGGCTGCAATAATAGGTTCGTCCTCCACAATCACAATTTTCTTCGTCATCCGCGTGTTTTTATAGGAAAAATTAATTCTGTGGTTACTCCATTTTCTGTGGCAATGGAAATTTCTCCTTTCAATTTCCTCGTCAAGTCATGTATCAAAACAGTTCCTAAACTTTTCTTTGTTTCAAAAGGTCTGCCTTGATTTCCTACCCCATCATCGCGCACTACCAATATATAGTTGTTACCTGATTGCCTGAATCTAACGTTGATAATTCCCTCTTTACGATCACCAAACGCGTGCTTATAAGCGTTGGTGACAAGTTCGTTCACGATTAACCCTAATGGAATAGC
>JBBSBG010000604.1:0-1595 GCA_038251495.1 Cytophagales bacterium | reverse complement strand
GGCATCCAAGAATGGTATTTCAAAAAATAAATCCGAACCTGAAAAGAGTTATAGTTTTTCAAGTACATCTCAATCTGTTATTGATAAACTGAATACTCCGTATCGTGCCATTTCTCCTTTGTATGTAAACAGTCCGGCTTTGCAAGCTGATTTTTTTATTCGGGCTTCGTTTAACTCTAAAGCCATTGAAGAATTATCTGAGATAAAAGATCAGTTGGTAGTTCTTAATCTTTCCAAAATGCCTGTGACTGATTTGGATTTGAAGGCCATTGCTCGATTTAAATCCCTTGAAAAACTGAATTTAAACTTTAGTGAGATCAATGGTGAAGGATTACAAGAACTCAAATCATTACAAAGCTTGCAGTCTCTTTCCCTTTCGGGAACGAATATTGATAGCCAATCAATCGAGATAATTCTTTCAATGCCTTCTTTACAAGAATTATTTATTTGGGATACAAAAGTTACAAGCGACAAGAGTATTGAATTACAAAAGAAATATCCTGACGTAACAATAGTTCAATCATTATTCAATGATGATAGTACACTAAAATTAAGCAAACCTATCCTTGAAAATGAAGGAATAATCAAGAAGGGAGAGATGATTCAATTAAAACATGCTATGCCCGGTGTTAAAATTATCTATTCTTTAGATTCAACTAAACCGGATAGTGTAACAGGGTTAACGTATGATAAACCCATAACTTTGGGTGAGACCGTAAAACTAAAAGCAATGGCTTGCAAAGGCGGTTGGTATTGCAGCGATCTTTTAGACATCACCTGTTTTGTTGAAGGTCACCAACCATTAGATGTCGTGTTACTTAGCCCGGCCGATAAAAAGTATCCTGGCGAAGGCGTGAAAAGTTTAACGGATGGTCGCAAAGGTTTTATCGATCTCAACAAAGAACCAAGCTGGCTTGGCTTTCGAGATAATAATTTTGAAGCAGGGTTCGATTTTGGGTCGTCACAACCGGCCATGCGAAAAATTGTGTTAAGTTATGGCGACAATTTAGGCAGTTATATTTTTCCGCCTGCAGAGGTAGAGGTTTGGGCTGGTAAAAATCAAAATGAATTAGTCTTAAAAAAGAAAATCAAGTCAGGGATGCCAACGGGCTATCGTGCTCAGCGAGTTGAAGCATTTTCAATCGAATTGAAACCTGAATCGCATACCTATTATAAAATAATTGCCAAGCCAGTAAGTAAACTACCCGTTTGGCATAGCGGCAAGGGACAAAAGGGTTGGTTTTTTATTGATGAAGTATTTTTCTATTAAAAGTCTTTTAGCCTGTCCCGGTGGTTATCGCAACAGCGTAATTTCTCTATTGTCTCTCTATTGCCCGGTCAAGGATTATCTCAACTATCCCGCCCATAAAATTCTTTAAGAAAAACATTATTTTGTGAATATGTTTACATCAAACCTCAATCATCTTTATGAAAAAAGTTTCCCTGATTCTATTTGCACTTACGTTTGTTTGTTCTGGAATTTCCATCGCTCAAAAAAAGAGTAAGTCAACAACTTCAGCGGCTCCAGTGGCAGCCATGGATTTTAATTCTTATTTCAAACCTGTTAAGTGGCGCAGCATTGGTCCCTTCAGAGG
>JBBSBG010000603.1:0-1610 GCA_038251495.1 Cytophagales bacterium | reverse complement strand
GAAGAAGTAGATATTCAGAAGTCCGTACTGGCTTATTGTTATTTCTTAATCGCTTTAAATACAAGATCGGTTAAAAAATCTGTAATGAGATCTTCCTTGTCTTTACCAATCTCGGTAAGAGATGGAAGGTGTTGTGCAAAATACCGCTGGTCGTAAGAGCTCTCTACAATAGTAGAAATCAACGCAGTGGGGTATGGGTAGTCAGGGTTAATTTCACGTACAATTCCTGCGATCTTCTTGCATAAGTTTTTGTAGCTGAGGAACAGCCCCTGTTTATTATCCTCATCTACTTTTTTAGTAAGATAAATTTTTTGCGATTCGGCAATCACGATCCTGTAAAGGGCAGCCTCATCAACCTGCGGAATTCGATCCTCCTGTTCCACAGGTGATGTGATCAATCGGATGGCAATCTTCAATCTTTCCGCTGGTAATTTAATATTGGCTGTTGCAAAGGTAAGCCGGAACTCCAACCATCGCCAATACCAAGTGAGATGGTAAGTGAGGAGTTTATTCTTATTCTCAAAATACCTATATACGGAAGCTTCCGAACAATTTATTTTTTCGGCAAGCTTTGCGAAGGTGAAAGCTTCAAAGCCGAGCGTGTCAATCAAATCAATACTGTGTTCAATAATCTTTTTTCCAAGCCCGGAAGTGCTGGGGTCTTTTATATAAACCCGTCCATCAATTTGTATCTGCACCAAAGGCACTTGTTCCATATTTTGATCGTTTTTACAATACAATAGTAATGCTTCTTTATAGTTAGTAATACTGACAAAAATCATATTTGTACGTGAGTGATGTCACAAAACTTATTAGTGCATTTGCCCAACTTTGATATGAATAAATACAGCAGTTATACCGCTAAAAACATGAAAATCTTGGTGCCGACCGATTTTTCCGTAAATGCAAACCATGCGATCGACTATGCATCGGTAGTAGCAAAGGCAACAGATGCTGAGTTACTGCTGTTTTATGTCTATAGTCTGCCGATTACGCTCCACAACCTTGCTTATCCGCTAATTACGGAGGAAATGGCAAGGGCGAAAAAAGAAGCGCATGAGCAACTGGCTAAAAAATGCGTTGAAATTTCTGATGTCTATGGAATCTCCTGCCAAAGTTTGGTTGTGACGGGCAACCCTGTGGAGAAAATAGTAGGGGAAGCTGCGGATGCCAAAATGGATATGATCATTATGGGTACCGAAGGAGCAAGCGGTATTGATAGGGTTTTGTTTGGTAGCAATACGGCCTCCGTAATTGAAAGAGCAACTTGCCCTGTGCTGGTGGTGCCTGCGCAAACAAAACCATTCATTCCCAGAAAAATAGTATTTGCCACCGACTATCAGGACAATGACATGCAAACTATGAAAGCAGTAACCAAGCTGGCAACAAAGTTCAAAGCTGAATTACTGATCGTTCACGTGTCGAAGGAAAAACTTAACTCAGACCGTGACCTCATCGAACAGTTTTCAAAGGCCGTTGCTAAGGAGACGGGCTTCAAAGAACCATTTTATTATGTAATGCCCCATGATGACATTCAAAAAGGTATCGATTTATTTGTTGATTCTGTGGGTGCCGATATGATCGCTATCTCCACACGCAAAAGGAACATT
>JBBSBG010000602.1:0-1643 GCA_038251495.1 Cytophagales bacterium | reverse complement strand
GCTTTTTGTAAATTCAAGGTTTTAAAAGCGTTTTACTATGATAGTTGATTTGCGCAGCGACACTGTTACCAAACCTACGCCCGCCATGCGCGAGGCAATGATGCAGGCACCGGTGGGTGACGATGTGTTTGGCGAAGATCCCAGTGTGATTGAGTTGGAGAAAAAGTGCGCCTCTCTGTTGGGGATGGACGCAGCCGTTTTTTGCCCATCGGGCACTATGACTAATCAAATCGGAATAAAAATTTTAACCCAACCTTATGACGAAGTGATTTGCCATAAGGGTGCGCACATTTATAAATACGAAGGCGGTGGCCTTGCCGGAAATAGCTTAGTAAGTGTAAGATTGCTGGAAGGTGACCGCGGCCGGATTTCAGTACCCGAGATAGAAGCAAACATTAATAATGTGCAGGACGTACATCAGCCCATTACTTCGGGGGTGGCTTTAGAGAACACTGTTGTGCGTGAAGCGGGAAGTTATTACACGTTGGATCAAATTAAAACCATCAGCGATTTTGCACGGAAGCGTGGATTAAAAATGCATTTGGATGGTGCGCGGTTTTTCAATGCAATTATAGAAACTGGTGACAAAGCCGTTGACTACGGAAAGCATTTCGATTCAATCTCTATTTGTTTGTCGAAGGGATTGGGTGCGCCCGTGGGTTCGGTGCTGGTTTGCAAAAAGGAACTCGAGCCAAAAGCCAGGCGGATGCGCAAGGCATTTGGTGGCGGCATGCGCCAAGCAGGATTTTTGGCAGCAGCCGGAACGTATGCGTTGAACAATCACATCACTCGCTTAAAAGAAGACCATGTTCGCGCAGCTGAACTAGGAAAAGCACTTGCAAAAGTAAGTTGGGTTAAGTCGTTGATGCCTGTGGATACCAACATTGTGATTTTTTCAGTAATAGATCAAACCACACCCGAACAGATACTAAGTAAGTTGGGTATGCATGACATTAAAGCGATTAAGTTTGGCATTAAAGAAATTCGATTGGTTACACATCTGGATTTTGATGATGCCATGTTGGAGAAAACCGTTGAAACGTTTAAAAAGATTTCTATTTAATGGATGAGTTAGGTAAATCGTTTTTCGCAGAACAATTTTATAGTATTTAGTTTCCTTGTTCTCTTTTGATAGAGGTGAGACACTGTGTTCTTGATTATAATGTCTTTGTAAAATGTTTGATAAAAAAACTCCTTTGGCCGAACGTATGCGACCCATCAGGTTGGAAGACTTGATTGGGCAAGGGCATCTTGTGGGCGCTAATGGGATTATCAGACGTGCCATTGAAACAGGAAACGTTCCCTCCATGATTTTGTGGGGGCCGCCTGGAGTAGGCAAAACAACCATTGCAAATATTATTGCCAATGAAGTGAAGCGACCGTTTCACATGCTAAGTGCTGTGAGTGCAGGCGTAAAAGATGTGCGCGAAATAATTGATCAGGCCAAGCGTACAAATCGGGTCATTCTTTTTATTGATGAAATTCATCGCTTCAATAAATCGCAGCAAGATGCTTTGTTGGGAGCGGTAGAAAAAGGTACCATTACGTTAATCGGTGCAACCACAGAAAATCCTTCTTTTGAAGTTAACTCGGCTTTGCTTTCGCGATGCCAGGTGTATACGTTAAAGTCTTTAACCGAAGCT
>JBBSBG010000601.1:0-1647 GCA_038251495.1 Cytophagales bacterium | reverse complement strand
GGCAAGCAACAACATCATCAGTAAAACAACTACAGTTTTGGGCACCCACTCTTGCTGAGGCTTTTTGTAAATCAAGAATAGCATCAATAGGAATAAAATGATTTTTAGGAGTTGGTCCTGCCAGGTGTACCCGATGAAAAGTAAATTTTCGACTATGGAAAGGGCAATCAGAATTACCGCCCATAAAAAGAACTTTATAAAGTTTTCAAAGTAGAATACTTTATGGGCATCTCTAAAAACCCTTGCTCTCATTACCTCAACCCCTGCCCCTTCTCCAAAAGTGAAGGGTAAACGGAGTTTTTAGAGATGCCCTTATAATAATCCGTGCCACCATGCATGTGTTCACCATGGAAAAGTATGCGCGCCAGAATAAAAAGATTGATGGGGTAGAGGATCGTGAAAAGAAATGTGGATAACATCCATACGGTTATAAATCGTATGTCGTAAAGCACCCACCACTTCTGAATGTGTAAGAAGAACACAAAAACGATCCACATCAGGTGGAGCCAATAGAGTTTTATTTGGTTCCATTTGCGGATAATGTCGGCAAGGCCAGAAACTATTTGAGTTATACCCATGCCTAAAATAATGGAAATGAGGACGGTAACGTATTCAAAGGGCGTCATCTAAGCAAAGATTAGTCTGAAGAGCGCTGTATCTCTATTTAAATTCATTCTAAATAATGCCACTAAACAAACGACATAGTTAATGCGGCTAAGTATGAACAGTTTAACATCTGAAGGGGAATGTTTGTAAAGATTAAATACAACTCAAAATAATTACTGCACTCATAAAATTTAATTTGAAATAATGCATTCGCAATGTAGATTTGTGCGATTCCATAAAAATAAATGGATATCTAACCGCGTCACGATGAAGAAACGATTATCTGATCCCGTTAAGCTCTTAACACTAGTACTTTTTTTACTAACACTTAGTCTTAATTCTTTTGCACAAGAAATTCCTACGGATGCAGCAGCCATAAGTGCTGGGGAGGCTTTATTTAATGGAAACTGTAAGTCATGCCATCGTATAAAGCAAAAATTAGTTGGTCCGGCATTGGCTGGCGTTGAAACCCGTGCGCCATCAATTGAGTGGATTTTCGATTGGGTGCGCAATCCCGCCAAGGTAATAGCCAGTGGCGATGAATATGCTAACAAAATTTACAACGAGTATAATAAAAGCAACATGACGGCTTTTAACAATTATACTAATGAGCAAATATTAAGCATACTTGCCTATGTAAAGTCAGAGGCGGAAAAAGTAGATGCACCTGCTGTAGGAGCTGTATCAGCAGACGGCAGTGGTGCAGGACAGGGAGTTCCAACAACTTATCTGAACGCTATTCTTATTGGGATGATTTTAATCCTTGTATTGCTGATCGTCATTTTGGTGTTTATTGTTAGTGCGCTTAAGAAATATCTTGATCAGAAAGATCTAAGTACTGAAGATCAGGAAGTTGTTCATTCTAAATACACACTGGGCTCGATGGTACGAAGTTCAGGGTTCATATTTTTAGTAATCTTTATTGTAGCCGCAGTTTCATTTAAGAATGTTATTGACGGACTTTATACGATTGGCATTCAACAGAACTATGAACCCAAACAGCCCATAGCATTCTCGCATAAAATCCATGCAGGGCAGTAT
>JBBSBG010000600.1:0-1657 GCA_038251495.1 Cytophagales bacterium | reverse complement strand
CGCGGTAACGCGGCCGCTGACCAGAGACAAAATTTCCGAGCGAATAGGCAATCACCTGGTCGGCTTCTTTATTCCACACCATAGGTTGTAGCACATGCGGGTGCGAACCAATCACCAACTTAGCTCCTTCGCGCAAGCATAAAGCCGCCACCGTCTTTTGATCCTTGCTTGGCAAGCTCTGATATTCCAACCCCCAATGTAAAAAAACAATGATGGCGTCACTCTGTTGTTCCCGCGCTTTCGCGAGATCAACTTTGATGGCAACCGTATCGATCAGGTTTACAATGTTGGGTTTGGAAACCGGAATGCCGTTGGTTCCATACGTATAGTTGAGCAACGAAAATTGAAACCCATCCTTTTCAATAATCAACGGGTAAGTAGCTGCACGATCTATTGAATCTTTAAACGTGCCAGTATGTTGAAAGCCCAACGAGTCCAGCACATCAATCGTGCGCTCAACTCCTTTTCGCCTTCGATCGAGGCTATGGTTATTAGCCGTAACTAATACGTCAATACCCGATCGTTTCAACTCAACGGCCAATGCATCGGGCGCACTAAATTGAGGGTAGCCTTTGTATGGCGCACCGGCAAGTGTGAGTTCTAAATTTGCAATGGCTAAATCTGCCAAGCGAAGTATGGGTGAAACATATTCGAAGCAGGCAGAGTAATCATATTTTTTTGTAACGGGATTATACGCTCCTGCAATGTTTGAATCGTGCTGCATAATGTCGCCCACAAAAAGCAACTTAATGCGCGTAGTGTCTTGAGCAACTGATGAGAAGCATGAGAGTAAAAAAATAATAGAAAGTAGAAATCCATTTGCAGTCAAAGGCGACTGACTATTCGAAGCGGACTGACGCCTCACCAATAACTTTTCAAAATTGTCACTATTATTAACCTCACTCCGCTTAGATACTCCTAAGTCGCACAGCATCAATTCCCCTCTCCAGTGGAGAGGGGTTCGAAATTCATGCGGGTCGCACGCTCTATGTGGGGTGAGGTCTTTACGTCTAATCATTCGTACGCGATAATCTTATCCTCTGCAATAACATAAATTCTATCGTCTTTTTTAGGAATCACGTGTGCCAATCCGGTAAACGAACCAAAGGCCGGAAGAATGGCCTGGTGTTTTCCAAAATAAAAACACGGCAGCGTAATGGATTGCTTGCCGGCACCGCGCAGGTTTACACCCGGATGAATGTGGCCACATAAATTATAAACCCCTTCGGGCACTTCTTCCAGCGGCTCATGGGTTAGTAGAAAATCATCTTCTCTTAATTCATTTAAATAAAATTTCATGTTGTACCGCGTGTATTGTACTTCACTTAAAATATCATGATTGCCCAACACCAACTCGAACGAACATTCACTAAAGTGTTTTCGAATCTGCCCAACCACTTCCCAATCTTCATTATAATGACTGTGAAATAAGTCGCCCAGAAAAATAATGCGTTCAGGTTTAGTTTCCTGCAGCACCGCTATTAAGTTCTCGGCATTTTTATTATTGGCGCGCGCAGGCACCGGAATGCCGGCCCTTCTGAAATGATTGATTTTACCAAAATGCAAATCGGCCATCAGCACAGTTTTCTTTTGCTTTAGCCAGATAGCCTTTTGCGGCAGAAGTACTATTTTATCTTTTAATAATTGAATTTCCATT
>JBBSBG010000599.1:0-1658 GCA_038251495.1 Cytophagales bacterium | reverse complement strand
CCACAGGAAGCGTTTATGGCAGTTTTGAAAATTGATTGATTAGTAATTTTAGTTTAACTTTCTTTTTAAACATTGTCGTATGGAAAGAAATTATGATGAGGTTATCTCTGATATGCTTATTCAGCTTGGAGCGATGGAGAGTAGGTGGGAACTTCTTGATCATCGTTTAGAGAAAGCGGATAAACGACTAGACCTCACTATTAAGAGAATGGTAAAAGCTGAACAGCGGTTAGAGAATCAGGAGAAGAGAATGGAATTGTTTGATCAAAAGCTTGAAAAATCACTTAAAGAATTAAAGGAGTTTAGCTCTATGCAATCCCAAGTGAACAAATATTTTCTGGATGTAATTAAGAAGAATTCTCTTAAGCCATAGGAAAATTTATGAAGAAGGATTTAACAGAAAAAGATGTTGAAGCTATTCTGGATGGTATTAGAAAGAGACGGGTAAGTGTACTAAAAAAGCATGATGCACTCCGTAAAAAAAACAAAGAAAAGTTAAGCATAGAGGAAGTCGCCCTCTGGGAATCAGAAAAATTGCTGATCAAGTCTCAAAAAAAAATGTTACAAAATCAAGAAAGGTTTAATAAGACAACTAAAGAATATCAGGATCAGCTTTGGGAATTTATTCAAAGCTGGGTGAAGTTTAATCAGGCTAAGCGCAGGAAGAAAGCTTAAATTTCAATTTTAACAAAATGCAAATAATAGTGGAACAAACCTATACACTTATCGATGGTAAGAAGATTTCCTTGGAAATCAAAAAGGAAATTTCTGAAAAGGTAGCTATTCGAAAAGAGGCCGGAAAAAAAGTGCCCCACCTTGCTATCATTTTAGTAGGTGATGATGGTGCCAGTCAAACCTATGTAGACCTTAAAGTAAAAGCATGTAAGGAAGTAGGCTTTCATTATACCATGATGCGTTTTGCTGATACGATCAGTGAGGACAAATTAATGAAGCACATTGATCAGGTGAATCGCGATGAGGATGTGGATGGCTTTATTGTTCAGCTTCCTTTGCCGCCAACAATTTCTGTTGAGCGGATTACTGAAAAAATCAGACCCGATAAAGATGTGGATGGCTTTACAAATCGAAATTTTGGAAGCATCATATCAAAAAATCCACTCTTGCTTCCTGCTACTCCGTTTGGCGTGATGGAATTATTGAAGCGTTACAATATTCAAACGGAAGGAAAGAATTGTGTTGTTATTGGGGCAAGCAGATTGGTTGGTGCTCCCTTAAGTATGATGTTGGTGGAAGAGGGAAAAGCTACTGTTACTATTTGCCATAAGTACACGAAAGACCTTGCAAGTTTTACCAGGCAAGCAGATATTCTAATTTCGGCTGCAGGCAAACCGGGTTTAATTACTGCCGATATGGTGAAAGAAGGTGCTGTCGTTATAGATGTGGGTACTACGCGTGTGGAAGGATCACAATACAAAAATGGATTCGGACTAAAAGGTGATGTTGAGTTTAAAGAGGTAGCACCTAAAACTTCATTCATTACTCCCGTGCCGGGTGGCGTTGGTCCCATGACCATCGCTTCACTTTTGTTAAATACACTTCGGGCAACAGAACTTCGAAATCCGTAATAGATTCAAAATTTTAAATTCAAAATTTAAGAGTCATGTCAAATCTGGAATTTGAAATTTTGAATTATGAAT
>JBBSBG010000598.1:0-1680 GCA_038251495.1 Cytophagales bacterium | reverse complement strand
TATTCACTCAAATACTATTATAATTGTAATGTCAACCAAAATAAATATGCATAAAAAATAATCTCTAACCTTTTGGCTTTTGCTTGCCGCGATTTCGGTAGGCTATAGCCAGGCTCGTAAAATTGAATTCACGGAATAAGATCTGCCCAATGGCTTGCATATAATCCTGCACAAGGATAACACTATACCTATTGTGGCAGTATCGGTATTATATCATGTGGGTTCAAAAAATGAAGATCCAAGCCGCACTGGCTTTGCGCATTTCTTTAAACACCTGTTGTTTGAAGGCTCTGAAAATATTCAGCGCGGTGAGTTTGATAAGTACTTGCAAAATGCTGGTGCAACCAATAACGCCAATACTTCAAACGACCGCACCTTCTATTATGAAGTGCTTCCATCAAATCAATTGGAGTTAGGTCTTTGGATGGAATCTGAGCGCATGCTACACGCCAAGATTGAAAAAATTGGTGTTGAAACACAACGTGAAGTGGTAAAAGAGGAGAAGCGCGAGCGCATGGACAATCAACCTTACGGAAGTATTCTCACAGAAGTATTAAAGCACGCATATACAGTGCATCCATACCAATGGGCACCTATCGGATCGTTGGATCATTTGAATGCTGCTTCATTGGAAGAGTTTATCGAATTCTATAAAACGTTTTATGTTCCAGAAAATGCAACACTCTCCATTGCGGGTGATATTGATATTGAGCAGACAAAGGCATCGGTTGCAAAATATTTTAAAGATATCCCGAAAGGCGGAAAGAAAATTCCAAGACCTACCGTGGTTGAGCCGCAACAAAAGGCAGAGGTACGCGATGTAGTGTTTGATAATATTCAATTACCAGCAGTTATTGAAGCGTATCACATTCCCGCGCAAGGCACACCCGATGCCTATGCATTGGATATGCTGAGTACTGTATTGAGTGGTGGCCAGAGTTCACGTATGTACAAAGCACTGGTGGATGAGCAGAAGAAAGCGTTAACGGTGCAGGCGTTTCCGTTTTCATTAGAGGATCCGGGTCTCTACCTCGTTTTTGGAATTGTAAATATGGGTGTAGAACCCGATGACCTCGAAAAGGCAATGGATGCTGAGATAGCTAAAGTGCAAAACGAATTAATTTCAGAAAAGGAATTTCAAAAAATCCGAAATCAAATGGAGACTCAATTTGTTTCTCAAAATTCATCGGCAGTGGGTATAGCCGAGCAACTTGCTAATTATCACGTATACTACAAAGACGCAAATTTAATTAACACAGAAATAGATCGTTACATGAAAGTAACACGCGAAGATTTGCAGCGTGTGGCAAAAAAATACCTGACAAAAGAGAACAGGGTGGTGCTTGATTACATGCCCAAGTCTGCGCAAAGCAAACCAGAGAATACTCAAATCAAAAAAGATAATTGATTATGAAGAAGATATTAATATTCAGTTGCCTGTTGCTAACCATCGTTGCGGTTCAGGCGCAAGTAGACCGCACAAAAGCTCCTAAACCGGCACCTGCTCGTGAAATAAAAATTGGCGACTACCAATCGTTCACACTTAAAAACGGACTTCAGGTTTTTGTAGTTGAAAATCATAAACTGCCGCGTATACAGTTTTCAATTCAGCTAAAGAATGATCAGATTTTTCAAGGTGAAAAGGAAGGCTATGTTTCAATGGCAGAAACGTTAATGGGC
>JBBSBG010000597.1:0-1682 GCA_038251495.1 Cytophagales bacterium | reverse complement strand
TCAGGTCGAAAATGATTTAATAGAAATTATTAATCAGGCGGTAAAGCAACATGGAACCATCTTGATTCCAGCCTTTGCTGTCGGTCGCACGCAAGTGCTCATTTATTATCTCAACTTATTAATGAGCCAGAAAAGAATTCCTACACTACCAATATATATAGACAGCCCCATGGCTATTAGTGTTACCGAATTATACGAGCGTCATGGTGACATGCATAAAATTAAAGTGACCCGCAAGGGTGGTGAGTTAATTAGCATTTTTGATTCGCCAAACATCCACTTCTGCAACACGAGCGAAAGTTCAAAGGCACTCAATGAAATAAAACATGCTGCCGTTATCATTTCAGCAAGTGGTATGGCAACAGGTGGTCGAATATTGCATCATCTATTTCATCGTTTAAGACAAGAAAATGATACTGTTCTGCTTGCAGGTTACCAAGCGGCAGGTTCGCGAGGTCGAAGAATTCAAGATCGTGAACCCACGGTTAAAATATTTGGAGAGATGGTTCCTGTGAATTGCCAAGTTAAAACAATTCATGGCCTATCGGCTCATGCTGATCAGAATGATTTGCTTCAATGGTTAGCAAATTTTAAGAAAAAACCTAAGAAGGTGTTCATCACCCACGGTGAAATTGAAAGCGCAACAGCTTTCGCTAAAAAGATTCGCGAAATAGGCTGGGATGCAACTATTCCAGCATACCTGGATTCTGTCGAATTATTCGATGGTATCTAATAATTTCTAATTCTGAGTAGAAATTATTTTTAATAGGTGCAACCTCCCCTACCTAAGTTGCATCTTGGTTGTGTATTTAGGATTTAAATGGAATTTAAGATTTACCGCGCTAAAGACGAAGGATTGATTGAAGGCTGCAAGCGACAGGATCGCCAGGCACAGAAACGTCTGTACGAGCAGTATTCTTCAAGATTCTATGCGCTCTGCTGCCGGTACGTGAAAGATAAAATGGAAGCTGAAGATGTGTTGATCACAGCCTTCACAAAAATTCTGGATAAAATTGATCAGTACACCGGTGAAGGAAATTTTGAGGGCTGGATGCGAAGAGTGATGGTAAATGAATCGTTGAGCTATTTAAGAAAAAATAAAAACATGTATTTAGAAACGACCATTGAAGCCGCGAATTACGAACCCGATTACAACAAGTTAGAAAGTCAGTTGGAGGCGGATGACTTGCTTAAATTGATTGACACACTTCCTTCTGGCTACAAGATTGTTTTTAACATGTATGCCATTGATGGCTACTCGCACAAGGAGATTGCTGATCAATTGGGAATTACCGAGAGCACTTCAAAATCTCAACTGAGTAGGGCGCGGACAGCCTTGCAAAAAAGTTTAATGGAAGCAGAACAAAATTTGATTCAAAAACAGAACCTTTATGAGCAACCGAATGGATCAACTATTTAAGAAGAAACTGAGCGACCACACTTTAACTCCTTCTGCCAATGCCTGGTCGAAGATTGAAGCAGGCCTTTCAAAAAAAAATAAGTTTGTAATCTTCTGGCGAGCGGCCGCAGCATTTATTCTGTGTGGATTGCTTGTGGGAAGCTGGGTTTACTTCCAATCTAAAGATGAACACCAAACAAAGCAACTTGCAGTTGGAGAGAAAGCAAAAGTTGAAACAGCTACGCACGAGTCCGGTAAGGAAACTAGGACAACTGAAAATCTT
>JBBSBG010000596.1:0-1685 GCA_038251495.1 Cytophagales bacterium | reverse complement strand
TCCATAATACATGAGTCAAGTGTTACGCGACCATCACGATCGGGCAAACCGCCAAGCCCTACTGAACTTTCCTTGGGATCGCCTTCGGGCACCCATGCACCTGCTTCAACAGCATCCAGCGCACGGCCTCCGGTTGATAGTATTTTCCACGCTTCCTTATTTGCATCCAATCCAAAATTCCAGGTAGAAATTACAACCGGTTTTGATGGCATTACATTTTTTTGAAAGCCGAATAATTTTGTGATAGGAGCCAGCGAAGCAATAGCACCCAATTGAATAAATTTTCTGCGCGAAGCCATACTAATTTTAGATTTACGAATGACGAATTACGATTTTATTTATCGATTATTCTGCGTGCCGTGCGAAATCGCTTGATATAATAGTCAGAATAAATATTTGTCTCTACTACACCTAATGAAGTTGATGCGTGAATGAATTTAACATTATCACCCGATTTTTTTTCAGTTACAATACCCACGTGGGTAATTTCCCTTCTCTTCTTTCCCGTTGCAAAAAACACGAGATCACCAGGAATCACTTTCTTCAACTTTATCTTTTCACCAACCAAAGCCTGACCATCGGTTGTTCGTGGCAAATTCAGATCTATTGCCCGATAGGCATTACCCGTAAGTCCAGAGCAATCCATGCCCGCTCGTGTGGTTCCACCCCACTTGTAGGGCGTTCCTGTAAAAGCACGAGCAGCTTGAATTACCTCCTTCACTTGTTCTTCGCGAATCCGGGCTTTTCGCGCTGATGCGCAAGCACCAAATAAAATTAAAATGACAACAAAAAGCGAAAGCCTTTGAAGGGTTATTTTCATAACTTTGCAGTTGTTTTAAAAATCATAGTAGCACACCTTCAAAGTTACAGCATTGATGGCACACGTTAAAGAAATAGAAGCACCTATTACAATCTTGTTAGACAAAATAATCACTCAGTTTCAAGCGATTGTTGGTTCAGAAAATGTTCTTGTAAAAGAGGACGAACGTACCGATTATGGACATGATAAAACTGAAGACTATCAATTTTTACCTGACCTTGTAATTAAGCCTGGTACGCCAAAAGAAATAAGTCAGATACTTATTATCTGTAATGAACATAAGATTCCAACCACTCCGCGCGGAGCTGGTACTGGATTGAGTGGTGGTGCATTGCCTGTTCAAAAAGGCGTTGTAATTTCGATGGAACGGTTCAACAAAATTTTAGAAATAGATGAATTGAATCTTCAGGCGACTGTCGAGCCTGGCGTGATCACGGAAGTATTCCAAAATGCGGTTAAGGAGAAGGGTTTATTTTATCCGCCTGACCCAGCTAGCAAAGGCTCTTGTTTTTTGGGAGGTAATCTTGCCAATAATTCAGGCGGACCGAAAGCCGTGAAGTATGGAGTTACCCGCGATTATGTAATCAATATGGAAGTTGTGTTGCCAACCGGAGAAATTATCTGGACGGCTGCCAATGTGTTAAAAAACTCCACTGGTTATAATCTGACTCAATTGATGTGCGGCAGCGAAGGCACATTGGGTATCATTACCAAGATTGTTTTCAAACTTCGTGGGTTTCCGCAAAAGAATGTCTTATTACTAATTCCGTTTGTTACTAACGAAGAAGCCTGCAAAGCCATTGCCGCTATTTTTGTTGCCGGGCTTACTCCTTCCGGGATGGAATTTTTTGAACGTGAAGCTGCG
>JBBSBG010000595.1:0-1687 GCA_038251495.1 Cytophagales bacterium | reverse complement strand
TACGAATCATTTAAAGGCTCACCCGTATCAAAAGGAATTTTCCAATTTGATATGTGGGGAGTAACCCCAAGCTCCAAGCGTTGGGATTGGGATAACTTGAAGAAAGAAGTGAAACAACATGGTGTATACAATTCATTATTGCTTGCGCCTATGCCAACGGCTTCTACTTCTCAGATTTTAGGTAACAACGAATGTTTTGAACCATATACTTCAAACATTTATACCCGCAGAACTTTATCAGGTGAGTTTATCATTGCCAACAAGCATTTGATGAAAGACTTGATTAGCATGGGTCTATGGAGTGAAACCATGCGCCAGAAGTTGATTGCTACCAATGGTTCAGTTCAACCAATTGCTGAGATTCCTCAAAACCTAAAGGACATCTACAAAACTGTTTGGGAGATTTCTCAAAAGTCTATTATTGATATGTCTGCCGACCGCGGTGCGTACATCTGTCAATCTCAGAGTTTGAATATTCACTTAACCGATCCAAACTTTGGTAAACTTACTTCTATGCATTTCTATGCCTGGAAGAAAGGGTTGAAAACTGGTATGTATTACCTGCGCTCTACCGCTGCCGCAGATGCTATTAAGTTTACATTGGATAAGACAGCGATGGATCAACCATTTATTGCTGCTGAAGCGGCAACCGTTGGCGCAAAAGTAAAAGAGCCAGCTGCTGTGTACGCCATGAAAGTTGAAGCGCAAAAAGAGATTCCATACGATCAAACACAAGATTCAGATCTTGACCAAAAGCGAGCCGACATGGCTTGCTCGCTGGATAACCCAGATGAGTGTGAAGCGTGTGGGTCATAATCGAAAATGATTCAAAAAGAAAAAGCCCTGCAAATGCGGGGCTTTTTTTATTATGTCGTCTTTGGTGGTTTGAGGAATAGCGTGCAAGGTCACCACCAAACATCCTAATACTTAACGTAATTTTTTTAGAGATCAGCATAAAAAATCAGAACCTCAAGCTGCGTCATGCACGTTGGTGAAAAAACACCAACGCGGGCAGCGAAGTCTGCGTAAAAAAAGCCTTGCAATGCGGGGCTTTTTTATTGGAGAATTTCAATTCAACTAGAAAGGCAAGTCATCACTTGCGTTTGAATCTGGAATATAGGATTCATCGGTTGGTGGTGGCACATCACGATCGGCACCGCCTGTTTGCTTACCAATTTTCCAGGCACGCAAATCGGTGTACCAGCGACCATTGTACTCGCGGCTTTCAACATTTACCGAAGCGGTAATTGAATCTCCTATTGAGACTTTAATTTCATCTACTTTTTCGCCCCACAGTGAAAGACAAACCTTTTTTGGGTATTGACCCGGGGTTTCCAAAATAAACTCCTGCTTTTTCCAAACTCCGTTTTTTCCTTGTCCGGATTGCTGCGGTAAAAGAGTTACCACGGTGCCACTAATTTCCATTGCCATAATTTATGCTAATAATTTAAGTTCAAGTTTAAGACCGGGAAGTATTTCCAATCCGGTTAAAAAATCATCAAAAGTAGATGCCGACTTTACCACTCCTTGTTGCGTGTACATGTAGGCATTCTTATTTATTGGATCAATGAGCCAAGCTAATTGACATCCGTTACTTATCCAATCCTGCATTTTTTGTTTCAACTGGTTAATCGAATCCGAAGGTGAGCGAACTTCAATAACAAAATCAGGGCAAACCGGAGCAAAT
>JBBSBG010000594.1:0-1711 GCA_038251495.1 Cytophagales bacterium | reverse complement strand
GTATTGAACGTTTTCTGCATTACAGCTTCGAAATTTCTTAACCCATCATCTAGCAATTCTATGCGAGCACATTCTGACCCAACGCCTATTTCTGTATGCAATCTATCAAAGAACACTCCCGGTAGCTATCGGGAGTGAAAGTAAATCACAACCGCATCTATGGCATCTCTATTAAATCATGCATATAGTCAGCTTCCATTTTCTAATTTCACCAATCGAAACAAGCCCTGCCAACTGCTATTCGAATTATAGTTTAGTTTATTTCCTTTCTTTTTGCTAACTCCATCTGTAACCTTGATGCCTTCATCATTTCTGTGTTGATCTGATCCCAGCTAACTGCCGTAATCATATCTGGCATTTGTGATTTGTTTTCTTGTGCTACACGTGATTGCGCCAGCGCAAAAATTATTGACCTCTCGGACATTAATGGTTCATACTTTTTAAAGTCATTCAAAACTTTATTCATTCCAAGTATATTGAAAAGAAAATAAAGATCGATGTAATCCATCTTGTGGCGTCTGTTAGTTATAGCGCTAAGTTTAAAGGCCGCTATATCATGAAGCGAAGCCATTCTAATGTTGTTGTAAGTGCCAGGTGGTGTTTTGAATGGTATATGCCAATCACCATAAATATCGACTTTTACCCCGTCTAGTTCGGCTGACAAACTATTCTCTTTTACATTTACTATGGCTGTTTTAAATTCTTTATTGATTGCCGACCTTATGCGTTGGTTATCTGTTTTTTCATTAGGGAATAAATCAATGTCTATCGATTTTCGGTGGCCTATCTGCAAGGAGAGGGCCGTACCTCCTACTAATCGGAAGGGCTGGAGTTCCGGAATAGAAGATAAGATTTTAAGAACCCTCCATAGGTGCTGTGTTACTGACTCAACGTGCAAACTCGTTGTTCTTGTCAATGTTAAAAAAATGAAAGGCCATTACTTTTGCCATGGGTTGAAGGCAAGCTTCTGATAATACTTCTTTAGTACGTTTTTCTCCATAGAGTTCTATTACATCTTGAATGTCCGGAATCTCACCGTACTCAAACACACGTTCAATAACCCAGCTGTCGGATTCAACTAATGCTTTCTCAATGCTTTTTTCGTTAATATCCCAGAACAGTGCGCGTCTATTCACAAGGTTTGTTTTTTTTATTTCCATAGTTTTTATAGTGGGCATCTCTAAAAACCCTTGCTTTCATTACCTCAACCCCTGCCCCTTCTGCCAAAGAGAAGGGTAAGCGAAGTTTTTAGAGATGCCCTAGTATGAATTGTAATAGTATGAATCTGATTTAATTACTGTCTTTTAATCACCCAAACAAATTTTTCCTCAGTGTTGTTGTCGTGCATAGCTTTTCCGTAGGCAATCTATGAAAGAACACTCCCGATAGTTATCACGAGTGAAAGTAAATCAGAACATATATTTATAACGTCAAATTTATGAAGTTTATCTATGCAATCTATCAAAGAAAAATCCCGATAGCTATCGGGACTGAAATCGAATTAAAATCTATCATCAAATAATTCTTTAAATATTTTGGTTTATATTGTAAACTACTTTATATTTGTAGTGTTAATACGAATATGAGCAACGAAACCAATAAGCTGAGCCCTCAGCAAAGTCTTGATTTAATCTCAAGCATGATTAATCAGGCCAAGGGCAATGTGCGCAACAATTCTTTCTACTTTTTACTTTGGGGATGGATTATTGTT
>JBBSBG010000593.1:0-1717 GCA_038251495.1 Cytophagales bacterium | reverse complement strand
TTTACATATAGTTTATCACAATATCCCTCTATCGCACTTGATCTGATCGACCCCATCCAAAGATATTTGTCTTTGAGGTCATCAAATTCAATTTCATGCATACTTAGTATCCAGTCTTTTGTACCTGGTTTTTCATTTTCCTCAGTAATTTGATTTCTTTTCTTTGAAGATGATGAGGGTGAACAGCTATTTTGAAAAGGGATTAGTGAGACCATAGCGGCAGCAGCTGATCGCTTGAGCATGTCTCTTCTGTTAAATTGGAATTTTTTCATTTCTTAATATTGTTTACAGCAAAGTGTTATTAATCAGATTTTCAATTGATCTTTTCCCGTTTCAGTAAGCAAAACTTTAATCCTATTCTTTTAGTAAAGGGGAGTACACTAATATTTAGTTTATGTGACCTACGCCCGAACCTGTAATTTGAAGTTCAGGATTACAAAATCCATCTTTCACTGAATTTTTCTATCCTGTGCTATCCTGACGTTGAAGGAGTATGATCCTATCAAAAAAAGCTATGCGGCAATAATTATCAAAGGCGGACATACTTAATCTGCTGGCCATTTTATTCGACCCATTTATCTGATGCGCTCCTGAAAATCCTTAGTCGTATGGAGAGGCGAGACTTTCTTTATTCCTTGAGGGCTTTATTCTGCACCTGCATGCCAACATCCACAACCACTCCTGATAAGACTGTTAATGGGCTGCACGTTCGCTACCTCAAAGCCAATTCCGCTTGCGCCACCACCAATTAAAACATGTTTACCTGAAAATCGAAGAGCAGTGCGGGACATAGCAGGATAATTGTGTTTACAATTTTGATATATATTTGTTTTACAAAATTAATTAAACCGACATAGATTTGATTCAAAAATTGAGTCTCAATACAAAAACCATGAAGCAAAAATTTATTTTCATCTGTGTTATTTCGGTTTTAACACACCAAACTATCACCATCGCTCAAACCACAAAACGAACTTCGATTGATACCTTGGGTGCTTATAAAATTGTAACCGATAAATCGGGTAAGATTTTACCTTGGTATAAACCCGAAGTACCAGGTGCAGCTTACGCCCATGTTGCAAAGCTTGCCAGCGAATTTATTAAATCAGGAACACCGATCGAACCCATCACGGGATTGCCCATGTATTTAGTGACGTGTTGCTTTTCGGGGCCGCACCTTGCAACACAGGAAAAATTTGATGCTGGAAAAACGGGTGAGGGTTGGATGCACAATCCCGCGATGTCTAATGCTGGCATGGTTCATAGTCTTGTAATGGGCTATAGAGTGTTCGCTGGCGATGATTCGTATATAGATATTGTAAAAGGTATGCTTGATTATCAATTGCAAAATGGCACTACACCGGCTGATTTTGAGTATGCCAACGTTCCCTACGCCAGCAGCAATCCATTTGAAAAAGAGTATTTCGGAGCAACCAAGTGGGAGAAGGAGGGGATGCGTGGCGATGGACTTCATGGCGTAGAGCCCGATAAGATTGGTGAACTCGGCTATGCTTATCTCTTATTTTATGAAGTAACAAATGATGTTACTTACTTAAAGGCTGCCATCAATTGTGCCGATGCGCTGGCAAAAAATGTCAGAAACATTGGCGGTGATCAAGAATACTTTGGGGAAGTAGATACAAAAAAATCACCTTGGCCTTTTCGGGTTAATGCACGCACCGGTTTAGTTATTGATGAATACTGCTCGAACGTTATT
>JBBSBG010000592.1:0-1723 GCA_038251495.1 Cytophagales bacterium | reverse complement strand
GCATCTGCCAACGTTCCCTCATAAACATCTAGCCCCGCAGTAATTTTATTCTTTGCGTAGATAGAGTTTTCTTCCAGACCTCCAATCTGGGCATAACCAATGCCCGAAGTATGAGTTAACAAATCGCGAATTGTAATTTGTCGCGTGGCAGGTATAGTAGTGTAGGTGGTATCCTTTGGATTGAACTTGTCCAGCACGGTGGCGTTAGAAAAGGACGGAATGAATTTTGAAACCGGATCTTCCAATAAGAATTTCCCCTCTTCATACAGCATCATTACCGCTACACTGGTGATTGCTTTTGTTTGGGATGCAATGCGGAAGATACCATCTTTTTTTAGCGGTTCTTTTGTTTCAAGGTCATTATAGCCTGCGGCTTTGTAATAGATAATTTTCCCATCTCTGGCTATCAAGGCCGCAGCTCCATTGATCCAGCCATTCTTCACCCACGTATTTAACGTTGTGTCAAGTCGGGCTAGGCGAGTAGCTGAGAACCCTGCTGATTGAGGAGCCGATTCAATAAGGACGGTGGAAGCAGTTTGTTTTTTCTGTTCCTGGCAAGCAGAAACTATAATTAGGGTAAGAGCAATGATGAGCAAGCGTTTCATGGATTTGAGTTTAGATTTCTAAATTACCTTTTTATTTTACTCTGCTATAAATTTATTTTGTTTTTGTAGGCTTGATTGCAAGATGGTTTCAATCAACGCATAGAAATTCCGTTCTATCTTACGCTAGGAAATTCCCTTTAGCTTGTTTATCTTTTTAATCAGGGTCCAATACTCACGACCATAGCCAACCAGAATCTCTTCACCTGCATGTATAGTGCGCGTAGCTTCAATGAAACAGCGCTTTCCCTCACTTATAGATTCAGTATTATTTCTCAGTCCTTTTATTTTAACGAGCCCACTTGCATCATTGGCATAGCGGCCAAATGTTTTTATCGCACGCAATGCATTGATTACAGTATTGCGGGTGATGTACATCAGGTAGCCATTATAACCATCCTGTGCTTTTACTTCGCGCCAGGGTTGAATGCAACCTTTGTACTCAACAATGCGAGTGCCTTTTTTAATAGAAACTTTTGTGAAAAGTCCTTTACCGGCTTTGGGCAATCGTGATCTCTTTATTATGAGATGCTTCTCCAACAACGGCATGCATTATCCTTTTTCAGATGAGTTCTCATCATACACGGCATGGAGTGCACTAAGTTCTGTAACTATATCGCGCAGTTCAAGCAGTATGCGGGTTTGTAATAAACCCATGCGATTGCCAATGTCATCTTTTTGAATATCAATCACGAGATCGTCCAACGATTTATTTAAAAGTTTGAGAAGCATATTTTGATCTTCTTCCAAAGTTGAGGACCTACCTTTTCCGGAGGCAATATGTTCGGCAATCCGATTTGCATAATCTCCCAGCTTTCGTTCCAACGTTGCAGTTAATTCAGCATATTTCTTTTTTGGAGGTGAGTGATGATTCTCTACATGAATCATAATCAACTCGTTTATTAATTGCGCGCTTTGATAAAGATCTTGCATCAAATCAAAAACTAAAATATAAAGCCTTCCCGTTTCAAGATTCCCTTTTTCAATTTTCTTCACAAACTTGATAATCTTCGAATCAAATTTTTCGGTCTGAACTTTTAGTTTTTCAAGTTCGTCTTTCGACTTACGCAAAGTTCCCTGATCTTCATTTAACAAGGCCCTTAAACTTTGAATAACAACCT
>JBBSBG010000591.1:0-1744 GCA_038251495.1 Cytophagales bacterium | reverse complement strand
TTATGATAGTAGTGTCTATAATTTCTTAGTTCAGGCAGAGGACAAATTATTTTATTCGCCTTCAAATTTTGAAACGAGTTTACTTGGCCCAGGCTGGGCTTGGGACGATTATCCATATAACTATTCAGCTGAACGATCTCCATTCCCAATGTTTGGAAACCTGACTACCATCGAAAAAAATTTTACCGGCTTTCGAGTTTCACCAAGATATTTCATGGAACACTTTACCATTGCTACTGATCCGCATAAGCGAGAAGAGGTGATTCGTGATCTTGACAATAATCAGTTGACGTATTTTCCTGGTAAAGGCTTATATAAAAATTGGGAATTGCCTTATCATTATAGCAGCGATTTGGTTGTTGATTTGTTGAGTGACACACTGAAACGAGAAGTACAAGAAATTAATTTACCCATACCCTCAGATGCGCAATCATTGAAAAGCATTCCACTTGATAGTTTGTATCGGGTAATGATGCAGGACAGTGATAATTTTATTGCAGAACAATTGCTGTTGCAATGCGCAGGCATATTGAGCGATACCCTAAATCCTGAAATAGCAATTAAGTATGCCTTAGATTCTTTGCTTAATGATTTGCCTGACGAACTTAGTTGGGTGGATGGCTCCGGATTGTCGCGTTATAATTTATTTACACCGCGTTCAGTTGTAAAACTTTGGGAAAAGATATATCAGTTTGTTCCGCAAGAGCGCTTGTTTAAATTATTGGCAGTGGGCGGGCAGAGCGGGACGATAAAGAACTGGTATAAAAAAGATGTTCCTTTCATCTTTGGAAAAACGGGAACGCTAAGTAATAATCACTCGCTTAGCGGATTTCTGATCACCCGAAAGGGTAAGGTTTTAATATTCAGCATGATGAATAATAACTACCTTGCCAGTACAAATGAAGTGCGCATAAGAATGGAGAAAATTTTAAATTCAATTCATGATAAATACTAAAATGAACAGAAGCGGAATGAAGAAATATGTGTTCTTGATGCTAATCTGTTTTGCGATTACAGCATCATTTAGTCAACCAATGGACATGCTTGATATAAAAATCGGGCAAATGATTTTGATTGGAATGCCAAAAGCTGAGTTAGATCAAAAAGTTTTGGAGGAGGTAAGAAAAGGCAAAGTAGGTTCATTGATCTTTTTTGAAAAAAATATTCCTAACAAGCCCAATGCTTTTGCCAGTGTAAAAAATATGACTTGGACTTATCAAAAGGCAGCATCCATTCCATTATTTATTTGTATCGATCAAGAGGGTGGAAAAGTAAATCGATTAAAAGAGAAGTATGGGTTTACGAGATCAATTACGGCAGCTGCGCTTGGAAGATATAAATCACTAGACTCAGTTCGATTTTATGCAGATGCAACTGCAGCAACGTTAGCAGGCCTCGGTTTCAATGTAAATTTTGCTCCCGTTGTTGATCTGGCTATAAATAAGGATAACCCCATTATTGCTAAACCCGAGCGCGCTTATTCGGCCAATGCCGATACGGTGGCAATGATGGCAAAAGAGGTTGTTAAAATGCACCGTAAGTATGGAGTGATTACTTCGCTCAAACATTTTCCCGGACACGGTAGCTCAAAAGACGACACCCATCTTGGCGTTGCTGATGTAACCAACACGTGGAGCGAGGACGAATTGAAACCTTATAAGTTGCTTATTGATTCAGGTTATGTTGATGCGGTTATGACATCGCATATCGTCAACAAGAATTTAGATGCCAAAGGTTATCCGGG
>JBBSBG010000590.1:0-1744 GCA_038251495.1 Cytophagales bacterium | reverse complement strand
GAAAAGCACCGAATCAGCACTCATGTGCACATCAAACTCACTTCCATAACAACCCAAGTCAATAGCATGTTGTAACGAGGCAATAGAGTTTTCAGGCACTCCCGTATTTTTCCACGCACCCCGGTGAGCAATTACGTGTGTCGTTTTTTCCTGCCCCATACTAATTAGAAAGGATGTAAAGAGAATTAAACCGGTAAGAGCAGCTGGTCTCATGATGATCGTTAGGTTATTATTTCAAGATTTTCTTTAGGTACTCGTCTGCTTCCGCCATACAATTCATATTCAAGCAATCGGCAATCAATTTTGCCTGTATAAAACTCAATCCTTCGGTTTGCTTTTAAGCCGATCTTTTTTGCGAGATCTAAGTTGCCGGTAAAGATGTAGCCTAAATATCCCTGGCATTTTTTCTTCATGAAGTCACCAATGCGCGCATAGGTAGTTTCCAATTCTGAAATTTCTCCTAATCGTTCGCCATATTCAGGATTAAAATAAATAAGTCCCGGAGTTTCAGGAACTGCGGTTTCTGCGAAATCGCAAACACCAAATTCAATTAAGTGCTCAACACCAGCTAAACCGGCATTCACTTTCGAAATCATGATGGCGTCTTCGCTAATATCAGTGGCGATTATTTTTAGTCCGTCAACTTCTTTAATCTGCGAAGTCAACTTCTCCACCTGTTCATTATAAAAATTTGCATCGTAGCCTGTAATATGCATGAAGGAATAATTTTTTCTGAATAATCCGGGTCTGCGATTGGTGGCAATCAACGCGGCTTCAATGGCCACTGTTGATGCTCCGCACATAGGATTAACAAAAGGCGAAGTGCGATCCCATTTAGTTGCCAGTAGGGTGGCTGCGGCCAATGACTCCATCATCGGTGCCTTGCCGGGAATTTTTCGATAGCCATGTTTGGCTAAGGTTTCGCCTGAGGTATCCAGAAAAATTTCAGCTTGTTCTTCTTTCCAATAAAGATGAAAAACAGCGCCTTCTTTTGCCGATCCGGAATCCGGTCTGCGCATTGTTTCTCTTCGCATACGGTCGGCAATTGCATCTTTTACTTTTACGTTTACGAATAACTCATTGTTTATTGTAAAGTGTTCGGCATTGCTGGTAATTGAAAAATATCCTTCCGGAGTTAATAATTCCTCCCATGGATATTGAATCAGATTATCATAAACTTCTTCCGGACCGTTGGCCGGAAATTGCTTCAGCGAGTAAAGCACCTGACTGCAACAACGAAGATTAAGATTCAGGATGATGCAATCATTCACTGTACCCAATAATTCTACTCCTGTTACAAAGGTGCGAACGGGTGTGTAGCCAAGCTCAACTATTTCTTGTTCAAGATAGGTAGTGTGGCGCTTGCTACAGGTAACAATTATGCGGCTAGGGGTTGAGAAGATGCTCATTATTTTTTCTTCTTGGGTTGACTTGATATTTTGAAACCAATTGGTCGCAATTTTTTATTTTCCTTGATAATAAGCTGCCGAATAGCATCGAAGACAGCGCTGAACTGTTCATCGTATTTACTTTCCAACTGTTTTATTTTAGCAGCAAGTTCTTTGTTTGAAGCCATCCACTTTCTAATAGCAACAAATGTTCGCATAATTGCAATATTAGTTTCAATGGCTCTGGGACTTTTGAGAATACCTGAAAGCATAGCCACGCCTTGTTCCGTAAATGCGAAAGGTAAGTACTTAGGATATTTACCTCTACCCTTTTCTATGGTCGCAAATTGCGTCCT
>JBBSBG010000589.1:0-1750 GCA_038251495.1 Cytophagales bacterium | reverse complement strand
CTTTCTCCATCCTTACTGAAAGAACCCGCTTCTCTTTTTTTGAAAGGAGGTTTTTCATCACCCTCTTTTCTATCTCTACGTTCAAACGGTTTTTTCTCAAAGCGATTTGGTCTTTCGCCATCTCTGCTAAATGATCCAGCTTCCCTTTTTTTGAAAGGAGTTTGGCCACCCTCATTTCTATCTCTGCGTTCAAATGGTTTCTTCTCAAAGCGATTTGGCCTTTCACCGTCTCTGCTAAATGATCCGGCTTCTCTTTTTCTAAATGGCGGCTTGCTGGTTGAATCTGAATCTCTGCGTTGAAAAGGACGCTTTCCAAATGCCGAACCTTCATCCTTGCGATCAGTTCGTTTCGAAAATCCACCCACTCCCTCTTCTTTTCTTCCAAATGATGGTTTTCCTGTTTTACTAGAGCGAGGTGAGCTGCTGCTATATTGATCGGCACTGCGCGATGGGCGCGGACGCTTGTCTTCCGACTTGCTATCGTATCGTTCTTTCTTTTTATGGTAAAATGATTTCTCTGCTTCAGATCTTTTACCAAAAGAAGTTTTACCGGTTGATGATTTTCTTGGACGTGGCATAATGTAAATTAATTATTCATTAGCCAATGCTTAATCAGCCAATGCGTGAGTATGATAGTTGTAAAGTAACTCCCTTTAACTATTGGGATATGAATAGAGCACTTAGCTAAGAGTTGATTCTATGTGGTCTATGTTTCTAGTGTTTATTAATTTATTGATTATCGGGGGTTTCGCCAATAGTGTTAACCTCGGTTGTGAAATCTTTTGGTGTTGGCAATTCAATAATATCATTGATGCCGAAGTACTCCATGAATTTTGCACTAGTTCCATAAAGCAACGGACGACCAATAGTTTCCGCCTTACCCAGAATTTCAATCAACCCTTTGTCGAGTAATTTTTGAATGGCGTAATCGCAATTTACTCCGCGAATGTTTTCAACTTCTGTTTTAGAGATCGGTTGTTTGTAAGCAATGATTGATAGTGTTTCCATAGCCGAAGTGGACAATCTTTTTTTCGATTGCTGCTTCAACATAATCCCGATGCTGGTTTGATACGCAGGCTTTGTCAAAAACTGGTAGCCACCGCCTGCTCTATTTAGCTGAAAAGAAAACTCGTCACCTTGAAATTTTTCTTCTGTTCGCTTTAATGCATCATGAATATCTTCTTCCGGCACATCGGCATTAAACATTTCTGATAAGCAGGCTTTAATGTCAGCTACCTTGGCAGGTGTTGGCGAACAAAAAATTAATGCTTCGATGTGGTTTTGTAAGAAATCCATAATAATCTATCTAATTCCTCTCAAGAGGATTTAATCTTGCTTCATCATTTTTGCCTCAATCGACTGTGTAGTATGTGGCACAGCAATCAAGCGCTCTTTGGGAATCAACTTTCCAGTAACAGAACAAATTCCGTAGGTACCGTTTTTAATACGCACCAAAGCGTTTTCTAAATTGGTCATAAACTTTTGCTGGCGTGCAGCTAACTGGCTCAAGTTTTCTTTCTCAGCAGTTTCAGCTCCATCTTCTAATACTTTTGTATTACCTCCAGAGGTAGCATCGGTACCGGCATCGTTAGTACGATTAAGAGTATCCTTTAAAATCGTGAACTCTTCTTTGGCTTTATTCAATTTACCCATAATCAAATCTTCAAACCACTTTAGCTCTACATCGCTATAACGGGTTTTATCTTCATTAACTACTGCCGTTTTTGCAGGCTTATGGGCAATAGGTCTT
>JBBSBG010000588.1:0-1757 GCA_038251495.1 Cytophagales bacterium | reverse complement strand
CACGCCCACTGCAATCCAAGCACTAACCCCGAGGCAGTAATGCCGGTAGCTTTTAAGAAAGTTCGTCTATCAATCTTTTTTAGTTGCGACTCCTGTTTGACAGTTTGCGTTGAATTCATAGAGGCGAGTTATCTTTCAAGGTAACAAAGTTTTACAAAATTTACGAGCTATCGAATGCTAATGTTAAATAATCTTTATTTGTTAGATTTGCTATCGTTGCAAAAAAACTTTTATGAAGAATCTGCCTATTTGTTTAATGATCAGTATACCCTTTATTTTTTCCAATTGCGGAAAAGATGAGACAAATGACATTACTGGTTTCGTTGCCGAGATACCTTTAATAACGGAAAGCAACAGTACCGGTCTTCAATCCATAAATGTAAAAGTTAAGGGAAATCTAGTAAACGACATTTCGGCTTCTTATAAGTTTTTAGAGGGAACGGCTCGATTTACAGACGATTTAATCTCCACAACTGGTGAGGTAACACTGAAAGCAGGCACACCCACCGCATCTGTGCCAATTGAAATTGTTGGAGATTCATTCTTTGAGCTTACCGAGTCATTCGTGCTGGTGATGGAATTTGAGGGAAAATCATACCCAATAAACATCGAAATTAAGGATGATGATGAACTAGGAAACATTCAGGAGAGCGAAGACGGATTTACTACGCCAGTGGCATATCCATCCATGCAACTTGTGTGGAACGATGAATTTGGAGATGCCTCATTAAACACGTCAGTATGGACTCATGAATTAGGGAATGGTTGTAATGTTGGGATTTGCGGTTGGGGAAACAATGAATTGGAGAGCTACACTAGCGATCCATCCAATATTAAGTTGGAAAATGGATTCCTTAAAATCACAGCTCAAAATAATGCTGGCTCATATACCTCGGCTCGAATAAAAACTCAGTCAAAAAAGAATTTTCAGTACGGAAGGATTGATGTTCGCGCCAAGCTTCCAAAGGGACAGGGAATCTGGCCGGCAATATGGATGCTCGGAGAAAACATAACATCTGTGAACTGGCCTACTTGTGGTGAAATTGATATCATGGAATTGGTTGGCCACCGAGCTGCAACCAGTCATGGCACAGTCCATTTCAGTAATGATGGCTACAAGAGTTCCACAGGTAGTACCACTTTACTTGATGGCGACTTCTCAGATAAATTTCATGTGTTCTCATTAGTTTGGGATCGCAGTACAATTACCTGGTATGTTGACAACAAGAGTTTTAAGACGTTTAATTCGACTACTGCAACCTTTGAAAAGCCTTTCTTTTTTCTTTTTAATGTTGCTGTAGGTGGCAACTGGCCAGGATCACCCGATGCCAGCACTGTTTTCCCACAAGAAATGCAAGTTGATTACGTTCGGGTTTTCAAGTAAGTATGAAGTATTTTCCGATTGCTCTACTATTGTTTTCATGTTTGGCGAAACCTCAAAGTAAAATTGGCAATAGTCTCTTTAACGGATTTGATCTAACCGGTTGGCATGTGGATGTTCCCGATTTAGAAAAGGACTCTACGCTTCGAAATCCGTTTATAGTGCGAGATGGTTTGTTGGTTAGCCTTGGCACGCCTGAAGGCCATTTAATAACAGATGCTATATACCAGAATTATGAAATTGAGATTGAATATCGCTTTGCAGGTGCACCCGGAAATTGTGGCTTGTTAGTGAACGCGTCTACACCACGCGCGCTTTATGAAATGTTTCCAAAATCAGTGGAAGTTCAACTGATGCATGAAAATGCTGGTGACTT
>JBBSBG010000587.1:0-1770 GCA_038251495.1 Cytophagales bacterium | reverse complement strand
TCGGTGGTTAGAGACAGATGCGCCAGCTGTGTTAGGTAAAAAATTTTCATTGCTAAAATTTGTTTAAACTGAGTTAAAACTTTTTGCAATCTTTAGCCTGAGGAAAGCCTATGAAATATCTTCTTGCAGGCGAAGAGACATTACGATTAATCTTTCGAAAGATCGAGAAGTCAGATTTTACCGAGTGGTTAAAATTCTTTACTGATCCCACCACTTCCATTCATTGGCTTGAAGAGAAGCAATTACCGCAGGAGGAATGCGAATCCTGGTATCAAAAACAATTTTGGCGATACGAAAATGAAATGGGTGGGACGAACGCCTTAATCGAAAAATCAAGTGGTAAGTTGATTGGGCATTGCGGATTGTTAGTTCAAATAGTAGATGACCGAACTGAATTGGAAATAGGGTATTCATTGTTGTCTGAATTTTGGGGAAAGGGTTATGCGAGCGAAGCGGCAATCAGATGTCGGGATTATGCTTTCGAGAATAATCTCTCCGAATCATTAATATCAATTATAAGTCTCACTAATATTCCGTCTCAACAGGTGGCCTTAAAAAACGGAATGGCTATCGAGAAGGAAACTATTTACAAGGACAATAGGGTTTACATTTTCAGGATAGACAAGAGCGATTGGAAGAAGATTTAAGCACCCAGGTTTTATTAACGAACTAATCTGGGTTTTCTTAAACTATAATCTCTACTTTGTGTTATCAATAAAACAATCCGATTATGAAAACCGCAATCTTATTCTTTCTTATGTTGCCGCTAGCTAATTTTTACGATTTTAAAATCGACTCAATCGATGGAAAGCAAATCGACTTCAGTCAGTACAAAGGCAAAACTTTATTAATTGTTAACACAGCATCGAAGTGTGGCTATACACCGCAATACGAAGAATTGCAAAAAATGCAAGAATTATATGGTAAAAAAATAACCATCCTTGGATTTCCGGCCAATAATTTTGGTGGGCAAGAACCCGGCACTAATCTGCAGATAGCAGAATTTTGCAAAGCAAACTATGGAGTAACTTTTCAAATGTTTGAAAAAATTTCAGTAAAAGGTAAAGATCAACATCCACTGTATGCCTGGCTAAAGGAAAAAACAGGCGAAGAGCCAAGCTGGAATTTTTGCAAGTACTTAGTGAAACCCGATGGCTCCGTGCAGTTTTTCAAAAGTTCTGTAAAGCCAATGGACAAGCAGATTCTTGATAACATTTAAGCCATCTTTCGGCTTGATTGTATGAAACATAGAATATTTTTAGTCATCTTTTTAATAATTGCACTTATGGGTCTTGTATCTTTTTTATCGGGTAAGTTATCTTCTTCAAAACCCAACACACCTCTTGCAAATTCTATCTATGATTTTAAGATTAAAGGATTAGATGGAAAAGAGATTGACTTCGCTAACTATAAAGGGAAGAAATTATTGATCGTAAATACGGCATCTAAATGCGGCAAGACTCCGCAATATGCAGGTCTTGAAAAATTGCATGAACAATTTGGACAGCGCGTGAATGTATTGGGCTTTCCAGCCAACAATTTTCTTTGGCAGGAGCCTGGTACCAGCGAAGAGATTGCCGCTTTCTGCGAACGGAATTATGGTGTTCAATTTCAAATGTTTGAAAAAGTGTCTGTAAAGGGAAGTGATCAACATCCCCTGTATCAATGGTTGGAAGCTAAAACTGGCAAACATCCCGATTGGAACTTTGCTAAGTTCTTAGTCAACGAAGATGGAACCCAAGTCACCTTTTTTAATTCAAGTGTGCAGCC
>JBBSBG010000586.1:0-1776 GCA_038251495.1 Cytophagales bacterium | reverse complement strand
TCAGCTCTGCTGGTGATTTGCTATGGACGAAGCGTAATTACGAAATTTCATCCGAGTTGAAGGGTGAACTATTTTCCTATGAAGACCGAACAACAACAACCGCTTCGGATGAAAAGAATTTTTATTTTGCCAACAAGTACCGCATCGTTTGCCTTTCGGCTGAAACGGGTAAAACTATTTGGGTTGTAGAGATTTAAAACCTCCAATTCGAGCGGTAAATCACCCCGCTTGTTTTCATTTCTTCGAAATAGCAGCGTCCATCAACACCCAACTCTCCGGATCGATAACAACTTTTTCAGGTTCAGCATCAATCGAAATTATGCTTACCGTTGCTTTATCTGCGATCGCTATTGTCTTTATCAGGGGCAGTTTTTGGTTCGGTAAATAGATTGCAACCTGTATGGGCATCTTAAACAAGCTTCCATCCTGCTGAGTTTGATTCAAGGAAAGGTTAAGCTCTTTCTTGTTCTTATTGTATTGCCAGGTTGCATTTAGTTTCAATGCACCAGGTTTATAAAGCCATTGATCGAAGAAATTCTGTAAGTCCATGCTCGAAGCCAGCTCCATTTCCTTTCTGAAATCGGCTGTAGTAGCATTCAGATTCTGGTACTTTTTATAGTAGGCTTTAATTCCTTTCCAAAAATTGGCATAATTTTTAATTCATCATTATCATGTGAATAGCTCAACGACTTTCCATTAAAAATTACTCCACTCACGTGCATGCCTTTATTTTGCAACGCTGGTGTTGCGTTAATTAAATCCAGTCTAAGAATTTCAACGCCCGCATCTACATATTTAACATCCACCGTTACTTCGCATTTAATTTCATCGGTAGCATCCGACAGTGAAATACGGAAGACATAATTCAGTACATCGATCTTTGGATTTTTTGGATAGGCATCGGCAAAAGAAAATGACGGGCAAAGTAAAAGCAATGTAATTCCAAGAAGGCTATTTTTCATATTTATGATTTTGTTCAACTAACTACTTTAGGTCATCTCTAAAACTCTGTCGCGTTGTCCCGATAGCTATCGGGAGTTCGAAACGTAATTCTTGATTATGACTTTGAAAACCGACTTCGACAAGCTCAGTCTGACATCCACAGAAGGTTTTTAGAGATTCCTTCGATCTACTTTTTTAAAGGCAATTCTACTGGCGGTCTAATTTCTATCAATCCTTTTTCTTTGATGGTGCGCTCTGCATCTTCGGCTGAAAATACTTTGCCCTGGTTTTGCTCCATGCCTACATCGCGATGCGGGAGATATAAAGTTACTTGTTTGTTCTTTCCGTTAATCAGCAAGTAAGCATGTGGTGATTCAAGCCCGGTAAGATAATAGAAGGTGTTCGCTTGTCTGAAAACACTAAACCCCGGAATACCACTGGCACCTTGAATGACGGCAATACCATTCTTGCCAATGGCATCGACTATTTTCATTCTACGCTCTGCAAATTCTTCTTTTGAAAAGTCGGTTTGGTAATGGTGTTTGTCCTGAGCCATGGCGGGATGTAAAAATATCCAAACCGAAATGACTGTTGAGTAAATGAGGTTTCGTTTCATAGGTGAGCTAGTGTTATAGGCTGAAAAGTTAAGCTATTTAAGAAACTAAATTCATTTTTAACTGTATTTAAGACCGAACATCACTAATACTAAACATAGACACTCGAAGTGGTTGCCTTGTATAGCATGGATAATATCGACAAGCTTAAAAAATCAGTGCAGGAGTTTTATCCGGGCGTGAAATCCAAAAAGGTCAAAGCGGTGAAAAGAATAATCCC
>JBBSBG010000585.1:0-1781 GCA_038251495.1 Cytophagales bacterium | reverse complement strand
GTGAGTAAGCAAAAAGGATTTGTTCAAAATATGATGGCGAATCCGCAAATGGTATTTCAGGATACCTTGCTCCAAACACTCTATGCTAAACATGAACGCGGACCACGGGCACCAAACATAGAAATGTTTGATAAGATTGATGTGCAGCGCGCTTTTGAAATTTATAAAGAGCGTTTCAGCAATGCGGCAGGTTTCACCTTCTTCTTTGTAGGCAAGTTTGACGTAGCTGAACTAAAGAAACTAAGCGAAATTTATTTGGCTAGTCTGCCGTCAACTGGCCAACCCTCCAGCTTTCGCGATCTTGGCTTACGACCTGTAAAAGGTGTAGTAAAAAAAGAAGTTTATCGCGGAAAAGAACCCAAGAGTTTTATCGCCATGCAATTTACGGGGGAAGCAACTTACTCGGATGCAGAGGCATTGAAAATTCAAATGCTGGTGGAGTTGATGAACATTAAACTTATTGAAAAACTTCGCGAGGAAATTGGAGGCATGTATAGTGGCGGCATGTTTGGCACACTTTCCAAAAATCCATATGGCAATTATACCATTGGCGCCAGTGTTCCCTGTGGACCCGAAAATGTTGATAAACTTGTAAAAGCAACCTGGGAAGAAATCAACAAAGTAAAAGCCGGTCCGGCAGAAGCCGATCTGAACAAAGTAAAGGAGACTCTTAAAGTGCAAATGCAGGAAAGTCTGAAAGACAATGCCTACTGGCGAACCAAAATGCAGCAATGGGTTGAATTAGGAACGAACCCGGCCGACCTGCTCACCAACGAAAAAAGAATTGATGCTGTAACCGTTAAAGATATTCAGGCTGCTGCCAACAAATATTTCAATGAAAAGAATTATTTGCAGGTAATCTTGTATCCGGAGAAATAGATTTTCTCTTCAAACAATTAAAAGAAGAGGCTCTCTCAAAAGTCATTTGGTCATCGTCAAGCCTCAGGCCTGACTATCCCGGATTTGAGATGTAGAATGAGATTTCGGCTCAAAGGCCGGAATGACATTTCAATTTCATTTGACTTTTAAGAGAGCCTCTTTTTCTCTTTCTGCCTGCACTCGGCACCTCATCCCGATACCAATCATTCCGGCCAAGTTAACCCGAAATAAAAACACAACAACGGACGCGTGCCTGAATTCTGTAATCAGAAACACAGAAGAAGCAATAAAATAAAATTAGTGATGTGAAACCCTTACCCAACAGGAAAGCCCGCGCTACAAAAATCATTTAAAAACCTTAGCTGGTCGACATTTGTAATGTCAACCTACGATAAACAGGATTTGTAATCCGCTTAAATACTAATATTGAATGGTCTCCGCTGTTATGTAATAAGGTTTTCATTCTATTGCTGCCCTGCCTGCCAAGGTATGGAAAGCAGGTCATTTTTTATACACTGGATTAAAAATCCATACAATCTTGGTTCGACATTCAAATGTCGAACTGCCTTCGCTCGCCAACCTGGCGTTATACCACTCACAAAATCTAGCTGGTCGACATTTATAATGTCGACCTACAGATAAACAGGATTTGCAATCCACTTCAACCCAGAATTTATTATTTTCAACCTATGCCACATGCTTATCGAGTCTATGATCAGGAAGGCGTTTACTTCGTCACTTTTACTGTGCATCAATGGGTAGATGTTTTTACACGAAGAATCTATGTCGACATACTACTAGAAAATCTACGCTATTGTCAAAAAAATAAAGGATTAAAAATTTATGCTTGGGTAATCATGACTAATCATTGTCACCTGATTATCAGTACAACTGAATTTAAG
>JBBSBG010000584.1:0-1784 GCA_038251495.1 Cytophagales bacterium | reverse complement strand
GCGCGTGGTTGCAAGCCCGCTTCTATCCACGATTTACATTGACCATATACATTCGGTTTCCAATCATCTTTGTGCGATTTCAAAATCCATTCGCGAAGCCAAGGCTCATAATTCTCTAAAGGCAAATACCAATGCTTGGTTAGCCTAAGCACAGGTGGTTTATCACTAAGTGTCGATCTTGGATTAATCAACTCCCGCGGACTAAGTGTTGAACCACACTTCTCGCATTGATCGCCATAAGCATTGATATGACCGCAGGTAGGACACGTGCCAACAATGTATCGATCAGCTAAAAAGACTTTAGCCTCTTCATCATAATATTGTTCTGATGTTTCTTCTGTAAACAATCCTTTGTTATACAGATTAAGAAATATCTCCTGCGAAGTCTGATGATGAATAGGCTCACTCGTGCGATGATAAATATCGAAAGACATTCCCAGCTTATTAAAGCAATCGCGAATCAAGGCATCATACTTATCAATAATTGCTTTTGGAGTAGTGTTCTCTTTAAGTGCCTGGTTTGGGATGGCGGTACCATGTTCATCACTGCCACAAATAAAAACAACATCTCTTCCCATCAACCTCAAATACCGGGCATACACATCGGATGGAATATAAGCACCCGCCAAATGACCAATGTGTTTAGGCCCATTAACATAAGGTAATGCTGCAGTAACAGTATAACGTTTAAACGACTTTTGACTCATAAAAAGATATCCAGAATTCTAATCTGCAAAGATGCTAAAATGGAAGGTAATTTAATGGACTAAGGTGTTGTTTTGAATTTAAGGGCGTCTCTAAGAACCTCACTTTTATTACCTCAACCCCTTTACCCCTTCTCTAAAAGAGAAGGGTAAGCGGAGTTTTTAGAGGTGCCCTTAAGCAATCTTCCACTCTGAATCATCCTGATTGCGCTTCGCGTCTTTTTTGCGTCTTTCTTTTTCTTTGAGACGCAGTATCTCAAGCTCTTTCCGTTTTTCAAGAATTGGAGTAATGTCGGGCGGTAGCAAAACCATAAATATTGATCCGTTTTCGGAACTACTAATCAACCTTACCTCGCCACCTAATCGCTGAGAAGCCAATCGGGCAAGATAGAGACCGATTCCCCCATTTTCAGAGCGATCGGAAGCACGAACAAACAAATGAAAAATGAGGTCTCGATCACGGGTATTAATTCCAATTCCGTTGTCTTCAATAATAATCTGAACCCGGCCAAGTTTACTATGTTTTATTCTTATGCGCACAAAGGGTATAACTCTATCGGAGGTATTGTAAAACTTAATAGCATTATCGATTAGGTTTTCAAGCACAATTCGAATCAAGTGCAAGTCAGAAGTTAAATCGATCGTTGGATCAATGGACTGTTCAATCACCATTTTTGGCGGAATTTTTTTACTTGCTTCCACCAAGCTGTTTTCAACTACATTAGATAAATCAATTTTGGATGGTTTAATCTCTGTTTGGTTAATTTTATTAACCAATAACAGGCGACTCAGGATATCGTTTAATTTTGCAGCAGTAGCATCCAGACGCTCCAGATAGTCGAGTGCAGGTTTATCCTTCACATCAAGAATGGCAATATTGCACACACCTTTGAGAGTAGCTAAGGGGCCACGAATATCGTGTGAAGTACGATACACGAAATTATCAAGCTCCTCATTAACATTTTGCAGCGTTTCATTCGAATCGAATAAATCTTGCGTTTTTTCCTGAACACGTTTATCTAACTCTTCATTGGTAATGGTGAGTTGTTTATTCTGTTCTTCAATCACACGTTTGGCTTC
>JBBSBG010000583.1:0-1786 GCA_038251495.1 Cytophagales bacterium | reverse complement strand
CAGCATCTGTGATCTGCTCCTACATTCAACACCAGTTCCATTTGGCAGAAATGCAGCAAGAAGAACTCCGCTACCTCACCCTAAACCAAAGACTGCAGAAAGCCAATGAAGAGCTGGCCAATATGAACTGGATAAGCACCCACGATTTAAAAGAGCCGCTGCGCAAAATTCAGGTTTATGCTTCGATTATTCTACAAAAACATCAAGCCGATATACCGGAGATGGTAACAACAAACATCCTTCGCATGCAAAGTTCGGCAGGCCGCATGCAAAAATTGATTGATTCGCTGCTCTCATACACAAAAGTAATAAATGAAGAAAAACAATTTGTGGATTGCGATTTGAATGTAATACTTGACGAATTACAAACTAGCCTTAAAGAGAGCATAGAAGAAAAAGGAGAAAGCCTGCAATGGAAAAACCTGCCGGTGATTCAAGGCGTCAGGTTTCTGATAAAGCAGTTATTCGAAAATCTGATCAACAACTCATTAAAATTTACCAAAGAAGGCAGACCACCCGTTATCACTATCAGCAGCCAGTTGGTTGACAAAAAAACCGTGAAGGACACCATGCCCAATAGTGAACATGATTATTATAAAATTACTGTGGCAGATAACGGTGTTGGCTTTAATCCTGCTTATAAAAAAGACATCTTCAAAATGTTTCAGCGTTTTCATGGCCAACAATATAGTGGAACCGGAATTGGTCTTTCAATCTGCCAGAAAATTGCAGAAACGCATGATGGATTTATAGAGGCTGAGGGAGAAGAAGGCAAGGGCGCAGCCTTCAACATTTATTTTCCTGTGATTAAAAAAATAGGTGGCGGTAAAGTGTCAGATGGGAGCCGTAGAAGATAAGAGAAACTCGTAGCAGTTTTTAACTCCGTGCGGAGTCTCCCGTTTGGGGACTCTGAAGGAAGGAATAGATGGCAAATAGAAAAGCGGTACAATAAATAAGTAAGCGGGGTTCCGAGGCCTAGACTCTGCGAAGAAAAACTAGCGATACTATAAAACAATCAAGCGCAAACTTCGACACATTTCCCCTAGTTAAACCCAAGTGTGCGGAGGTACCATAATCACGGTCTGTAATTTCTAATAAGTGCACGTATATCGTCCACGCCTTTTTCCAAAGGAGAAATATTTAGTTCTCCTTTTCTTGTTTCAGACTTGATAGTTAAGATATTCACTTCACTTTTTCCACTTTGCTTTTTCTCAATTCTTAATTCTTTTATTTCAGCCCATAAGAATGTTAGGGGCTTTCCATCTTCATTGATTTCAATATAAGCATTCATCAATGTAATAACTGAGGTATTGTCAAGGACTTTTCTAAATGTTGTAAATGCACCGTAGATAACGAAAAGATTCAACAGTACTATCACAATCTTGAGTATCTGGTTTGTTGCGAATGTTTTTGTGAAGAATGCCATGTACGTTGACCCAATCACAAGTGCTACTAAAATGATAATGCCAATCAGCAATTTCCTTTTGTCATATTTAATTTCAATTTTATCCATTGTCCATATTTTGTTACTGTATTATATAGAATTTCAATATCCTCAATTTCATCCAAAGACTATAAAACCCAACCACCCCATTTTAACCTCGAAATATTAATACGTTGGTTCGCAATTTCTCTGTTCATTTTGCGATCTTTCCTATTCTTAATAACCTAAGTCTGGATCATGAAAAAAATACTTATCGGGGTAGTTGCCGCAGCCATTGCAGGCCTTGCAATCTTCTACTTTATCCCCAGTAAAAGCGCTAAAAAATCCTTTAACTCAGCCATT
>JBBSBG010000582.1:0-1787 GCA_038251495.1 Cytophagales bacterium | reverse complement strand
CCATCCACATACAAATTTCCATTCACCGTTACGGGATTGAAAATTGCCGGAATACAGCATGAAGCCGTAATTGCTGGTGCTAATTCACCATCCGTAAAATAATGAATCTTCCCTTTGCGAATATCGGTAGCCGCAATAGTCATTGGTATTTTCAACGCTGAAAAATTGTTCTCAGGAACTGATTTAATCAAAACGTCTTTTAACCCATCGAGCGAAAGCAAACCCGTCCATGCAAAAGCGGGTCTCACCGATTTGAAAATACTTAGGTTCTTTATCAGTTCAAAAATTTTATCAGGCTTAAGTCCATAGGAATATAATGCACCAATAATTGATCCTGCACTTGTACCTGAAATCACATCAAACTTGATTTCCATTTCATCCAAGGCCTTCAATACACCTATGTGCGCAATACCTCGAGCACCTCCACCTGACAAAACTAATCCACGCTTCATAAAATTTCGCTAAGGTTAAACGTACGATCTAGCCTTACACCCTTCTCGGTATTTTTAACGGTACAGCATTCGTTGATCGGATCATGCTCTAGAAACAAAACGTACTTATTATCGGCTGCTTCTTTTAAAAACTTAGCTTTCTCTTCCAATGTTAGAAGGGGTCGGGTATCGTATCCCATAACATACGGAAGCGGAATATGGCCAACCGAAGGCAACAGATCGGCCATAAAGCAAATGGTATGTTCCTTATATTTTATCATAGGAATCATCATCTTATCAGTATGACCCGAAGCATAGAATATCTCCATAAACTTAAATGGCGATGGATGTTTATCTGAAATAAATTTCAACTGACCACTTTCCTGCATGGGTAAAATGTTTTCCGACAAGAAACTCGCTTTCTCTCTTGGGTTTGGTTTTGTTGCCCACTGCCAATGATGTTCATTACTCCAATATGTTGCTTCTTTAAATGTGAGTGCTAATTTTTCGTTCTCTTTTTTCACTCCGCCCCCACAATGATCGAAATGCAAATGCGTAAGAAACATGTCCGTTACATCATCGGTAGAATAACCCTGCTGGTTTAGTGATTTAAGCAGCGAATCATCACCATGCAAATAATAATGACTGAAAAATTTTGCGTCTTGCTTATCCCCCAACCCATTGTCGATGAGCATCAATGTTTCACCGTCTTCAATCAACAGACATCGCATTGCCCACGAACAAAGATTATTTTCATCAGCGGGATTAGACTTTTGCCAGATTGATTTGGGAACGACACCAAACATGGAGCCACCATCTAACTTAAAAAAACCAGTATTAATTACATGTAGATTCAAGGTTCGAGAGATTTAAAATTCAAGTTACTTGATTTTGAATTTTAAATCCTGAATTTAGAATTATTCTTTCACCACACCCATCGCACAGAATTTTTCAATTCGTTCGTTGATTCGTTCTTGGGGAGTTTTTTTATTCAACTCATGAAAAGTTTCCATGATCACGCGCTTCACCTCATCGGCCATGGACTTCATATCGGTATGCGCGCCACCTAAAGGTTCTTTAACTACTCCATCGATCAACTTGAGTTTATACATATCCTTCGAAGCCAGTTTAAGCAATTCTGCTGCCTGCTCTTTAAAATCCCAACTGCGCCATAATATAGCCGAACAGTTTTCTGGAGAGATTACCGAGTACCATGAGTTTTCTAACATGAGCACACGATCGCCAATGGCAATACCTAACGCACCACCCGATGCTCCTTCACCAATCACGATACAGATTACAGGCACCTTCAACATGAACATCTCTTTAAGGTTGCGCGCAATGGCTTCGCCCTGT
>JBBSBG010000581.1:0-1790 GCA_038251495.1 Cytophagales bacterium | reverse complement strand
GAGAAACTGAAGAAGAGACTGGTTTCACGCTGCGTGATGTAAAGAAAGTATTTGAAGCTTATATGTCGCCCGGGTCGGTAACAGAAATTTTATACTTCTTTATTGCAGAATACTCGCGCGATATGAAAACATCAGCTGGCGGTGGCGTAGGCGATCATGAAGATATTGAGGTTTTAGAATTACCGTTTGACAAAGCATTTGGTATGATTGGCTCTGGCGAAATCAAAGACGGCAAAACAATCATGCTGCTACAATACCTGAAACTTAACAATCTTGTTTAGAATATCTGTAACTTGTATCTCACAATTAACCATTGCGCCTCTGCGCCATTACGGTATAAAATCATTATATAATAAATGAAACTCTGGACTAAAGATAAAGACTCGTTAAAAGTTGTTACTGACTTCACAACAGGTCAGGATCGGGAATTGGATTTACACTTGGCTCCTTTCGATGTACTTGGCTCGATGGCGCACATCACCATGCTTGAATCCATTGGACTGCTTACCAGCGATGAACTAAAAACATTAAGCAAAGAATTAAAAAGCATTTATTCAGAGATTCAATCCGGTTCTTTCAAAATAGAAGCAGATGTTGAGGACATTCATTCGCAAGTTGAATTACTGTTGACAAAAAAACTAGGTGAAGTAGGCAAGAAAATACATAGTGGTCGTTCGCGCAATGATCAAGTGCTGGTAGACATTAAATTGTTTTTGCGTAGTGAAATCCAGGAGATTACGGCCAGCATGCAGCCGCTCTTCGATTTGCTTATTTCTAAGAGTGAAGAACATAAGTCAAAGTTGTTACCGGGCTACACCCATCTGCAATTAGCGATGCCCTCATCATTTGGGTTATGGTTTGGCGCCTATGCTGAAAGTCTGGTTGACGATTTGATCATACTTCAAGCTGCCTATCAAATTGTAAATAAAAATCCTTTGGGCTCGGCAGCTGGTTATGGTTCATCATTCCCGCTCAATCGAGCACTTACAACAGAATTGCTTGGCTTTGCTGATTTAAATTATAATGTAGTCTATGCCCAGATGGGGCGTGGAAAAACAGAACGCATTCTTGCGCAAGCGATGAGCAATGTGGCGGCAACCCTAGGCAAACTGGCCATGGATGCAACACTATTTCTTAATCAGAACTTTGCATTCATTTCATTTCCTGAAGAATTGACTACGGGCTCGAGTATCATGCCGCATAAAAAAAATCCGGATGTCTTTGAACTTATTCGCGCCAAGTGCAATGCGCTTCAAGCACTACCAAACGAATTGACATTATTAACTTCAAATTTACCTTCGGGCTATCACCGCGATTTACAATTATTGAAAGAGAAATTATTTCCAGCGATTGCAACACTAAAAGAATGCCTTCAAATGACTCATCTTATGCTCTCCGCTATTGTGGTAAAAGAAAATATTCTAGAAGACGAAAAGTATAAGTTCCTTTTTAGTGTGGAAGAAGTGAATAAACTCGTGCTGTCAGGCATACCCTTCCGCGATGCATACAAACAAGTTGGTCGCGATATAGAACAAGGAAAGTTTTCTTATTCCACGAAAGTGAACCACACCCACGAGGGCAGTATTGGTAACTTGAACAACGATCGTATCAAAGCGAATTTTTCTAAGACTTTAAGTGAGTTTCATTTTGAAAAAATTGAAGCTGCTTTTGATGGACTCCTAAAGAAAATCTAACATAAGTTACATGGACTAAGTCCCGCATGGTACAGTCTCGCTAACCACGGCTTAAGCCCGTAGTTAACTAAAAACAATATGTTGGCTTTAGCCCTG
>JBBSBG010000580.1:0-1796 GCA_038251495.1 Cytophagales bacterium | reverse complement strand
CAGGTTTCGGGTGAAGTAGATGCCGTGCAGATTCTTACGGTACACAAATCAAAAGGCCTACAGTTTAAATATGTAATCATTCCCTTTTGTGCGTGGGAGTTGGATCATGGTTTCGGTCGTAATCCAAATCTTTGGGTGAAAGCAGAGGAAGCTCCGTTTGACCAAGCAGGTTACTTGCCTGTTAAGTATTCAAGTACCTTAGATGAAACGTTGTTCGCTGACTATTATCAGGAGGAACGCAGTCGCAGTTACTTAGATAATCTCAATTTGTTATATGTAGCGCTTACCCGTGCCGAGCATGGCTTGATTGTGATGGCGCCCGATGCCGGAAAGAAAAATGTAGGTCGTTTGCTGATTGATGGCTTGCAGCAATCTATTGAACTACAATCGGGTTGGGATAGGGCAACACAAACATGGAACAGAGGTGAATGGTCAGCGGCCATAGATAAAAAACCAAGACTCTTGTCTGCTCCCATTGAATTAATAACCTATGCTTCGACAAGCTGGCGCGAGCAATTGGTAATTCGCCAAACCTCAAAAGGATATTTTCAGAAAACAGAAAGCGAAACATTTCAAAAAGTTCGGTACGGAATTCACATTCATACCATTCTTAGCAGAGTGAAGTATAAAGATGAGTGGCAGCAGGTGCTTGAAAGATTGGTGGACGAAGGCTTAATTTCAATAGAAGAGAAGCCACGGGTATTTGAGTTGGTTGAAGAGTTGCTGATAAATCCTTTGATCGCCTCATGGTTTTCAGGACCGTGGAACGTGCGCACCGAAGTACCATTAATTTTGCCAGGTGGTGGCGACAATCGAATTGATCGGTTATTGACTTACGAAAAGAAAGCAGTGGTCATCGACTTTAAAACCGGAGAACCAACCAAAGCCGATCAACATCAGGTGTTGGAATACATAAACATCTTGCATCAAATGCAATTCACTGAAGTGGAAGGATATTTACTTTACACGAAAACAGGTGATGTGGTTTCGGTGCCACCGGGAAAGACAAGCCGAAGCAAAAAGAAAGACGAAAAACAATTAGGGTTAGGATTTTAGTATGGAATCATTTCTACGAGAGTTAGCGGTAAAACTGAATAAAGAGAATCCTACGTGGGATGACGTGACGCTCGTTTTTCCAAACCGAAGGGCGGCCTTGTATTTCCGCAAGCACTTGAGTGAGATTATCACACAACCACTTTTTGCACCAACCCTTATCACCATTGAAGATTTTATTTCGGAGATGGCAACGGCACGCGTGCCTGATAAATTGGAATTGGTGCATCGCCTGCATGGAAGTTATCAGCAGATAATCAATGCGGCTGGTGCAAGTAGTGAGCCGTTCGACCAGTTTTATTTTTGGGGTGACATGTTGCTGCGCGACTTTGATGAGATTGATAAATACCTGGTGAATGCCGAGCAACTCTTTAAAGACCTTCGAAATCAAAAAGAGCTCGATTCAAGTTTTGATTACCTCACCGATGAACAGCGAAAATTTCTGCGAGAGTTTTGGAGTAACTTTGATGAAACTCTCAATGAAAATAAAAAGAAATTTATTGAAGTTTGGGTAAAACTGTTTGAACTCTATAAAGTCTTTCGTTCACAATTGGAGGGCGAAGGTCTTGCCTATGAAGGCATGTTGCATAGAAGGGTAGCCGAAGGAATTAAGACAGAGACGTTAAGGCGAAATCCCACAGAAATAAAATTTGTTGGCTTTAATGCGTTAACCAAAGCCGAAGAGAAAATTTTAGAACACTTTGTTGGCCTCGGCAGCAAAGTGTATTGGGATGGCGATGATT
>JBBSBG010000579.1:0-1796 GCA_038251495.1 Cytophagales bacterium | reverse complement strand
TCATGCGGGGTGAAGTGTAAATTTAAAGTTTAGTTTTCATATTTCGTTTCGGCTCGTGGGAGAGGACGCGCTTCGAAATCCGCAGCCGTTATAAACACAAAACCATTGGCAACATTGCAGCCATACTCAATGGAAAAAAAGAACCTATTTATTTGCTCACTAGTGCTTAACTATAAATACGTATGAAGCGAAGAGATTTTATTGTTAACCCACTTTGCAGCTATCCAGACAGAAGTATCTGATTTTGAGGAGGGTCTGTTTTTTCAAATTCCAGTTTGTGTACTACAGATTTTCGTTTGGTAAAGGGTTGGTGCTTGGTTTTTAAGGCTGTGTAGATGTTTTTTAGATTATCATTGGGTTGTGAACATTTTCTGGTGGTAATAGTTTTATCATAGGTGTTAGTACCTGAGGTGGTGATTCTTTTTGGGTATTTCCAATCCTTACGATTTCTTTCCAGCAGCTGTTAATGCCGTTGTTTTTTAGTTGATAGCGTACTGTATTCACTAACCAATAGGCCAATATTTTTATTTCAAGTATCGTCTCCCGCCTCGGGGACGATACGCATAACTTATCGAATAAAAGGAGTTCTCAAAATCGCATCGTCCCCGTAAAAACGGGAGACAATGCTTGAAATCAAGCGGACGATTACAACTTCCATTGAAAGGAATGGTTTTAACAGCTTACTGATTTTGCATTAGGGATAGTAGCGGAAATCCTTTTTGCTTTTCGCAAAAAGATTGTAGCGGATAGCCCGACCCGAAGGGGAATGCCCAAATAATTTTACTTCACTCGCGCGCTTCTCTAATGCGTGCAGTTAAAATCTACTGCCTTACCCATACATTTTCTCAATCTCCGATTTATAGTGATCCATAATACGCAAGCGAATGGGTTTGAAGGTGTTGGTTAACTCGCCACTTTCAAGCGTCCAATCCTGATGGCATAAAACAAAATCTTTAACGCGTTCAATGTTTGGCAGCACTTCATTAAGTCCATCGATTTCTTGTTGCAACCGCGCTCTTACTTTAATATTATAAACCATAAACTGAGGCGAGGTCCAATGGATGCCTTCTTGCAGGCACCAGGCTTGCAGTATTTCAAAATGCGGAACGAGTAAAGCGGTGACAAAAGGTTTTTGAAAACCCAGTATCAAACATCGTTGTATAAATGGCGATTTGGTAAAATGATTTTGCAGTGGTTGTGGTGCAATGTATTTGCCAGCTGATGTTTTAAAAATATCTTTCTTGCGATCGGTAATTTTAAGAAATCGACCCTGAACAAACATTCCCACATCGCCCGTTTTAAACCAGCCATCAGTAGTAAAGACTTCGCTGGTTAATTCTTGGCGTTTAAAGTAGCCTTGCGAAAGGTTGGGTCCTTTCACCAGAATTTCTCCTTCACCGGTTTCGGATGGGGAATCAATTTTTACATCGATACCAGGAATAATTAAACCCACGGTGCCAAATCTGTTTAGCCCCGGCTCGAGCCGATTGACTGCAATGAGTGGTGCAGTTTCCGTCATGCCATACCCTTCAACAATTTGAATACCGGCAGCCGAAAACAATTTCCCAATTTCCGGACTGAGGGAAGCGGCACCAACAACCATATACCTGATTTTGCCACCCAACTTTTTTCGCCACTGGCCAAGTACTAACCATCGCGCAAGGGCAAGCTTTACCAAATACACAAACTGAATTTTGTTGCTTCCATACTGTTTGCCAACTTCCAATGCCCAGCGGATTGTATTTCGTTTGATAAAATTCTTCTTCAAAATTTGCTCTTGCATAAAATCGTGCATT
>JBBSBG010000578.1:0-1810 GCA_038251495.1 Cytophagales bacterium | reverse complement strand
GTATTGGTTCTCTCAGCTTTCTGATCGAGATAAAGAACGGGCGCAACGCTTTCCTATTGATAGTTTAATTCTGCAATCATTAGCTGAGAAAATTGATAGTACCGCATTTGCCAAAGCAAAGAAAATAAATACAGAAGCCGGTTATAATCGGTTTATAGATTCGTATCCATTAGCACAGCAGAAGAGTAACGCTATTGAGTTGCGTGATGAAGTTAGTTTTTTGGAAGCCTTAAAAGAGAATACATATCTGAGTTTCAATGATTATCTTCAACGCTATCCGCAATCGCACCGAGCGCGCGAAGCTAGCGAGCGATATGAAAAATTATTGTTCGAGGAAAAAACAAAGGATAAGAAGTTAGCCAGTTTTAAATCATTTTTTTCAACATACCCGGCAAGTCCGTATGCCGGAGTGGCTCAACAAGAAATTTTTGAATTAACAACTGCCAATGGCGAACCGGAATCATTTTTTCAATACTTAAAGGAATACCCCAAAGGGCAATACGCTAAACGCGCGCGCGATTTTATTTTTCATTTGTATCACGAAACTGATGAAAAAATTCCTGCGTCTATTCAATCGGATTCACTCCGTCACGTAATAAGTCTGAGTTCAAAATTCTGGATTCCCTTTTATAAAAATGAATTGTACGGTTTTATGGATCAGGATGGAACAGAAGTACAGCCGCCAACTTTTGAACAAATTGAAGAAGAATATAAATGTGGCCCGGTTAAGGAGGACATACTTGTTTTTAAGTCAGGCGTGTTTAGCCGAAGTGGCAAAAAGCTCGCAGATGAAGGAGTTGAAATTACTAACATAGGTTGGGGCTTTTTGATTGCAGAAACAGAAAGGTGTAGTCAACTAATTCACAAGTCAGGCGCGTTGATTATTCAAACTTGCTACGATGATTTTAAGATTGTAGGAAACAATTTTATTGCTGCACAAAAAGAAACGCTCTGGATGTTATATACACTTGCCGGGCGACTACTTGATGTTGATGGGCTTAACGATGTAAAGGAAATTGAAGGAGTAGTTGTGTTAACACGATTTGGAAAGAAGATCCTTATCTCAGCTCAACAACTCGCTGCATTAGCCAATGGGCAGGAATTAAATCAAGAGCTTGTATTTGACTATGTGCAGGCAATCAGTAAAGGATTGCTGTTAGTGCGAAATGGTACACTTGAAGGAATTATTAATAGCCAACTTGTGTATGTTGTTCCGTTGGATCGGCATTCACTTACGAAAACATCTTTTGGTTTGATAGAGAAGAAACCCACAGGAACGTTCGTTCACGGACTAGCCAAAGAATTAGAGAATCAAAGTTGGCATCGTGTTTATTACCATCGCGATTGGATGGTGTTAGACAAAGAAGGTCAATTGCAGCTTTTTAACATTTCGGCAAAGAAGATGGTGACGATAAAAGCCGATACAGTTTGGTTTGATAGAAGTCTGGCTTTTATTCAAACCGATAATGCCGTGAAAGTTTATTTGTCGGCAAGCAGAGCCATTGATTTACAACCAGATTCAAAGATTAAATTCATTAATGCCCGAGATTCTGTTCAATTCTTTACAACCGAAAGCAAAAACAAACGGGTTGTGTTTAGCGTAGCTACCGGTGATCAATTATTCACCACAGAATATGATCTGGTTGAAACAATTGGAACGGATTTCTTTATAGTAGCCAAAGGAAATAGAAGGGGAGTGTTAGGAAGAAATGGAAAAGAAGTAGTGCCTGTTGAAATGGATGCCATCATTCAAAATCAAACCGGAAACCTTTCATTGCTCAAAGAAAAAAAGTTCGGCTTATTTGATCTC
>JBBSBG010000577.1:0-1824 GCA_038251495.1 Cytophagales bacterium | reverse complement strand
GAGCGGCCAACATAAGGCAAGCCATCTGGTGAACATGGGCGTAAGCCATGCCAAACATCTTTTGCATTAGGCATTGCAACTTTCATTTGCGGATAGTAGTTAGGAATCGAATCCACAATTCCTTTCACCCGATTCATGCTGATACTCTGATCAATGCCTGTGATTTCCATTGTGCCGCCAAAGCGAAGTGAGTTACCCATGGGTGTAACCGCGACCCGGGCTTCCAAAAAAATGGATGGGATCTGAATATTTTTCTCAACATCAGGAAGTGTAAAGCTATAGCCCTTGCCCGCTTGCATCGGTAATGATAAACCCAATCGTGCACCGATCAGTCCAGACCATGATCCTGCTGCTAAAACAACCTCATCAAAACTTAAATCGCCTTGATTAGTTTTTATTGTTTTGATTTTTTCCTGTTCAACGACAAAATCGGTAACCGTAGTATTTAGTTGAAAGTTTACATCTTGCTCCTTTAAATGATTAATTAGAAGCGGCATCAATTTACCTGGCGTTAAATGTGCATCCTCCGGAAAATAAATTCCACCCCGCACATCTACTTTTACTTCCGGTTCCAACTTCTGAATTTCTTCGCGAGAAAGAACATGAGCTTCAACTCCTTGTTGGTTTGCAAATTTTGCCATCTCGGTTTCTTCATGCTCAGCCTCTTTTGTTTTGTAAAGCATAAGCAAACCACGTTCATGATATCCAAAATCAAAAGGCAAGTCCTTAGCTAACTGTTGATACATTTCCTTACTAAAGGAACTTAGATTTTTTAATGCCGGTGCAGACTTAGCTACATGTTCTTTTGTAGAGCTTTTATAGAAATGATAGCCCCACTTTAGTAAGTCTCCGTTTAACCGCGGTTTCACATAAAACGGACTTTGGGAATTAAACATCCATCGAATGCCTTTTGAAATCATTCCCGGTGCAGCCAGTGGAATAATATGGCTTGGAACAATCATGCCTGCATTCCCAAAGGAGCAACCATCTTTCAAGTCACTTTGATCAATAATTGTTACTTGATGGCCTGCCTTGTTTAGATAGTAGGCGGAGCTTAACCCAACAATGCCGCCACCAATGATTCCAATATTCATTTTATTAATCGTAATGAAAACGACAAGAAATTATTTTGATCGTTGAATCTGTAACCTCATAAACCAATCTATGTTCGCGGGTTATCCTTCTGGACCATTTACCCTGCAAACTATGTTTGAGAGGTTCGGGTTTGCCAATCCCTGAAAAGGGAGATTCTGAGATAGCAGTAATTAATATGATAATTCGAGTAGATATTTTTGGATTTTGATTCTTCCAATCATCAAGTTGACGAAGAGCCTCAGGACTAAAAAGGATAGTCCTCATTTTAGATATTTCTCTTGCAACTCGGCTAATGTCATCGGGATACCCTCTCCACGTTCCAATTCCTCCATCGATTTATACAAATGCTCTTTGTTTGACCTGGTGGATAGAAGGTAATCGGTCTCATCAAGTTGATCAGTTACCTTGATTTCAATTTCCTTTCCCTCAAAAGCTGCCTGAATAGATTTTATTAGTTCTTCAGACAATTCATTGGCATTTATTCGGTATATCGTTTCCATAACTAAATTTAAGATTCAATGATGAGTATTCAAAATTTTTCATATTACCTGAAAACCATACGCATACGGATCATCATCAGGATCAATCGTAATTGTATTATGTCCGTAAATTTTAGCCCACCCTTCTACGCTTGGAATGATAGCAGGTTTGCCATCAAGTTCGGTTACTTCTTCTATCCTACCTATAAACTTTGAGCCAATAATACTTTCGTGAATAAACTCATCACCT
>JBBSBG010000576.1:0-1840 GCA_038251495.1 Cytophagales bacterium | reverse complement strand
GGTTTGATGATAAGTACACGTTTAGAACAAACTGGACTTGGGCAAGGCGATCAGAATTACTTAATAACAGTTCTTATACTTTCTTTAAATCCAATCGAGATCAATACACAGACAATCAACCCGTCAATCTTGAATTGCCCACCACAAGTTTTAATCCTAACCGGGCTTTTATCGGTTCTGTTAGTTTGGATGCCCGACCGTGGCAAAAATATCGGATTCGCAATGGGCTTAAAATGCGGGTGGATGGATCATCACCGCTGCTTTCTCTATACTACAGAAAGGGTTTTACAGGGGTGGCAGATAGTGAAGTGTCTTTTGATCAGGTGGAACTTGGCTTCAAGCATGGTTTTAAAATTGGTATTCGTGGAAAGTTGGATTTAGCTTGGCAGGCCGGCACATTCTTTAACGCCAACCAAATGTATTTTATGGACTACAAACATTTCCTTGGTAATCTAACACCCTTTGTTACTACAGATCCAGTTGGAAGTTATCGCCTGATGGACTACTACAAATTCAGTACAGCTAAAGAATATTTTTCTGCCAATGCGCATTATCACTTTAGAAAATTTTTGGTAACGCGCATTCCTTTAGTGCGCGTTACGGGAATTACAGAGAATATTTTTGTTAATTATCTGGCAACACCTACTTCTCAAAATTATACTGAGGTTGGCTATGGTATAGATGGTATTCTCCGCATCTTTAGGTTAGAAGCTGCCGCAGCCTTTCAAAATGGGCAATACCTAAACTACGGCTTCCGTGTTGGTGTAGCCACAAGCATCACAATTAATTTTAGCGATTAGTCACCATAGATTGGTTAACGTCACAGCCGTTCGCGAACTTTAGGCGATGGCTGTCACCCTAGATGAATTCTTAGCGCTTCGAAACGAATTGCCGATTGTGGATGTTCGTTCGCAGGGCGAGTTTCAACAAGGTCATGTCAGAAGCGCACTAAACATTCCGTTGCTTAATAATGAGGAGCGCATCGCTGTTGGTACAGATTATAAACAGAACGGTCAACAGGCAGCAATTAAAACCGGATTTCGACTGGTTGGGCCACGCCTAGAAGAAATTATTAAGCAGACTGAAAGGCTAATTCCTAATAAGGAGATGCTGGTGCATTGCTGGCGCGGAGGCATGCGCTCAAATAATTTTTGTCAGTTTATTGGCATGGCCGGAATGAAAAGCCATGCTTTGAAAGGTGGCTACAAAGCCTATCGGCAGCAAGCAGCCGAATCATTTAAACAACCTTTCAACTTTATTGTGATTACTGGTTGCACAGGTAGTGGTAAGAGCGAGGCATTGCGATCATTAAAAGAACAAGGCGAGCAGGTGCTCGATCTTGAGGATTTAGCAAAGCACAAAGGTTCCGCTTTTGGAGGATTACTTATGCCCGAGCAACCCACAACGGAACAATTTCAGAATGAATTATTTGAAGAGATTCTACTGTTGGATCGAAACAAAAGAGTTTGGGTGGAAGATGAGTCGATAGCAATCGGAAAAATTTTTCTTCCATCAGAGTTTTGGAAAGGAATGAACAAATCACCCCTTGTTCAAATGGATGTTTCTAAAGAAGTCCGCATCCAACGATTAGTGGATGAGTATGGCCCAGCTGATCGGGATGAGTTTTTGAACATCATGGGAAAGATAACGACCAAATTAGGAGGTCAACATTATAATCAAGCAAAGGAAAGACTAAATGTGGGAGATATGCATGCTACAATCGATATTTTATTGACATACTACGATAAGGCATATCTCAAAAGCATTGAAAAAAGAAAGCAACAATTGAAATTTTCTTTGCCGTGGGATGGGAATAGTGCAGCTGATTTTACTTCGAAAT
>JBBSBG010000575.1:0-1844 GCA_038251495.1 Cytophagales bacterium | reverse complement strand
GCATCCAGTGCGGGGAAAACAGATTTGCCAATAAATAAATATAAAATTCCTATGCTGATTTTCTCCCCTGCTGATGTTAAACCAGGAATACAAGATCGGTTGATGAGTCAGATTGACATTGCCCCCACATTATTGGGTATGCTAAACTTTTCTTACGAGACAAAATTCTTTGGCTTCGATATCAATAGGTTAGCAAAAGGTAAAGAGCGGGTTTTCATTAGTACCTATCAACTTCTTGGCTATATGAAACAGGATAGCCTGGTAGTAATGGCGCCTAAGAAGGAATCCATTGTTTACTTGCTCGGAATAGATAAAGAAATAATTAGCCAAATACCAAAACATCGTTTATTGCTCCCTATTGAAAAAGATGCAATTACCTGGTACCAAACAACCAGTTTTGCCTTTAGCCATAATTTAATGCATCAGTAAATTGTTATGTATCTACCGTAATGAAAATTCTCATCATTGAAGACGAACAAGAGCTCGCAAAAAGCATGAAGCAATACCTTCGTCAAGAAAGTTATGTAGTAGAAGTTGCCTACACAGCCCGAGAAGCCTTAGAAAAAGTACTAATGCACGAATATGATTGCATATTGCTTGACATCACCCTTCCTGATGGTAACGGGCTTTCCATTCTCGAAAAATTGAAAACTGAAAATAAACTCGATGGCGTAATCATAGTTTCGGCACGGAACTCACTTGATGATAAAATAAAAGGCCTTAACCTTGGCGCTGACGATTACCTCGCAAAGCCCTTTCATCTTTCAGAAATGGGGGCTCGGATTTCTGCGGTAATTAGAAGAAAACGGTTTGAGGGAAATAATGCAATTACATTGCATGAGCTTACGATTGACTTGATTGGCAAAGTGATTTCCGTGAACAAGCAACTCGTTGAGTTAACCCGGAAAGAATATGACTTGTTGCTATTCCTTGTTTCAAACAAAAACCGGGTTGTATCTAAGAATGCGATTGCCGAACATATATCGGGTGATGTGGCTGAAGTTTTTGATAACTTCGATTTTATTTATGCCCATATGAAAAACCTGAAAAAGAAACTTACCGAGTCAGGCTGTGCTGACTACATAAAAACCGTATACGGAATCGGTTACAAATTTGAAGGATGAAACTTCTTAGGCGAACGTTCAGAAATTATATCCTATACTCAACACTACTGCTGTTGGTTTGTGTTCCACTTTTCTACTTTTTCATTAGGCAGCTCTTTATTGAGGAAATGGAGGAAGATCTTTTTCACCATAAACTAAACTTTCTCAATACTGCAAAATATATCGCTACCGATAAAGAGTTAAAAGCTTACCAACTTCTAAATGAAGAGTTTCTTTTATCAGAACCGGAACAATGGCCAATTCAGGATTCTCTTTTCTCGTACGAAGCATACGATAGTGTTGAAAACGAAATAGTTCCGTTTCGAGCGTTGCGATGCGGCATCACAATACAGGATAAAAACTATCAATTGATTATCCGCGAGTCCATTGTTGGGGATTTGGATCTGGTTGAAAGGATCGTTATCATTCAGATCGGATTACTTACACTCTTGTTAACTGGATTTATTTTGATCAACCAAAATCTGTCAAAAAAAATCTGGAGTCCTTTCTATGCAATTCTTGAAAAATTAAAACAATATCAAATTGATAAGGATACTCAAATCAAACTCCCACCATCCGATACTACAGAATTTGAAGATCTTCGAATTACAGTTGAGCAACTTGTATCCAAGAATCGAAATGCATACTTAAGTCAAAAGGAATTCACTGAAAATGCATCGCACGAGCTACAAACCCCGCTGGCGATTTTTCGATCGAAATTAGAATTGCTTATGCAAACTC
>JBBSBG010000574.1:0-1854 GCA_038251495.1 Cytophagales bacterium | reverse complement strand
GGAAGGAACAGCCACCAATTCAAATGGGTTTTATAGTTTAACCCAAAAGACAGACTCGCTTTTTATAATGGTTTCATATGTCGGGTACAAGCCGCAACAAATTCGGTTTTTTTTAAGAACGGATACTACCGTTTTGGTTGCCTTACAAACAAGTATGCTTGATGAGCTGGTGGTTGAAGGAAGCCGGGAAAACCTTATCCATGAAAGTAGCCAGATGAGTTCGGTAACTATACCGATAGAACAAATAAAATCTTTGCCGGCATTATTTGGGGAAGTTGATGTGCTTAAAATTTTACAATTAATGCCTGGAGTGCAATCAGGAAACGAAGGTAGCTCAGGGCTATATGTAAGAGGCGGTGGCCCCGATCAGAATTTGATTCTATTGGATGGGGTGCCTATTTATAATGTGTCACATTTATTTGGTTTTTTTTCTGTTTTCAATGCGGATGCCATCAACCATGTAGAACTTATTAAAGGTGGCTTTCCGGCCAGATATGGTGGAAGACTTTCTTCAGTTATAGACATAAACATGAAGGAGGGCAATATGAAGAAAGTAAAGGGCGAAGGAAGTATAGGTATCATCGCGGCTAAGGCTACAGTAGAAGGCCCCATTGTAAAAGATAAAACCTCTTTCCTTATTTCGGCAAGGCGCACCTACATTGATGTGCTTGCACGCCCCATTATCAAGGCAACTAATGATAACGGAACTGCGGGCTATTATTTCTACGATTTGAATTTTAAAATCAATCATATTATAAATTCCAAAAATAGAATTTATGCCAGCAGCTATGCAGGTGACGATAAAGCGTATTCGCGCTTCAAGGATTTTTATGTTTCCGGCAATCAACGCACCGACTACCGCGAAGAGTTTGGACTTAGGTGGGGCAATGTAATAACAGCACTTCGTTGGAATCGCATTATAACTCCAAAGCTATTTGCTAATCTAACGGCCACGTATAGTCGCTATCGGTTTGATGTTTTTAGTGCGTATGAAGAGGTAGTTCAAACACCCACGTCAACCGAAACAACTATTTCTAAAGACCAATATCGATCCGGCATTCGCGATTATGCTACCAAAGTTGATTTTGACTGGCTTCCAAAACCTAATCACTACATTCGCTTTGGCGTGCAGGCAATTCAACATCAGTTTTCGCCAGGCGTTTATACCTATAGAAGTAATCAAGAACCCGATACACTTATCGGAACCCCTAACATCAATGCGGTTGAATTATCTTCTTACATAGAAGATGATTTAAAAATCTCCGAACGATTTAAGATAAACGCAGGGTTACATTTTTCGGCCTTTAACGTTGATAACCGCTGGTACACATCGGTGCAACCGCGCATTGCAGGCAGGTATTTAGTGCGCGATGATCTTTCATTAAAATTTTCATTTGCCAACATGACTCAGTTCATCCATTTATTAACCAATGCCGGGCTCGGCTTGCCCACCGACTTATGGGTGCCAAGCACAGCAAATGTAAAACCCCAACAAGCAAATCAAATAGCATTGGGTGCAGCCAAAACTCAAGGCAATTTTGAGTTTAGCGTAGAAGGTTATTACAAGCAAATGAAAAATTTAATTGAATATAAAGACGGAGCCAGTTATGTAAACTTAGAAGAGGACTGGCAAAGCAAAGTAGCAACAGGCGGAAAAGGCGAGAGCTATGGGATGGAAGTGTTGGCTCAAAAAAAGAAAGGTGCACTTTCGGGTTGGATAGGTTACACCTTGTCGTGGACCAATCGCCAGTTTGATGAATTGAATGAAGGGAAATGGTTTCCTTATAGATATGACAGAAGGCATGATATAAGTGTAGCAATCACGCACACATGGAACAAGCGGATGGATTTTTC
>JBBSBG010000573.1:0-1856 GCA_038251495.1 Cytophagales bacterium | reverse complement strand
TTTATTTTTTCAACAAATCGATTCTCTTTCAAGTCCCGCGGGGAATTGATAAAAAAAGTAAAAGTAAAATCGGTTGTTGCTCACAGTCATTTCAAATAATGCATCGAAGAAAAACGAAAAATTCCGCTTCTGCAACGACTCTGAAAAAAATTTCAAATTATTTTATAAAAAGAACTAACCCTTGTTAGGGGTTAAGTCTGCAAAGTGACGCGAATGCTAAACAACTTAACCCTTATCTTTGCCTAAAAATATGCTCATGAAAAACATACAAATCATACTTCTAATAGCCGGACTTACTTTGGTATCTTGTGGGAAGGGTACTGAGAATACTCATTCCAACCATGATGAGCCGATCAATGAAAGCCCCAACCAGGCTCTTTACGATCAAGTAATGGATGTGCATGACGAGGTAATGCCCAAGATGGATGAGATCATGAAGCTAAAGCGCGAGCTTCAGGAAAAGATAGCCAACACCCCAGATTTGGTAGTCGAGAAAAAGGAACAAATGGAAAGAATCATCTCCAATCTGGATTCGGCTAGCACAGCAATGATGACCTGGATGCACGAGTTCAGTCCCTTGCCCGATTCAGTTGATCAGGAAAAGGCGCGTGCCTACCTGGAGTCTGAAATGGAACGGATTAAGAATGTGAAAACTCTTACGCTGGAAACAATTGAGAAAGCGAAAGAAGAAACTGTTAAGAACTAATCATAAAGTCAAATAAAAAATTCCGATTTACTTTCGGGATCTTTTTTGCTTTTTGGACGCCTTGTGATGTGGCAGTTCGTCCTTTGGTTTTTTACCGGCCTCCGCTCTATTTTTTTGTTCCAGGCGAATGTTGTAGCGAATGGCTCGCCAGTACTCACCTCCATAACCCACTAATATTTCAGAACCCACAGGAATATCTTTAGAGGCTTCGATGTAGCAACGCTTTTTCACGGTTACATATTCACAGTTGTTTTTCACACCTTCTACCCTCGCAATCCCTTTTGCATCATTGGCAAAATGCGCAACGCCTTTCTTAGTTTGCCAGGCATCAATACAATATTGATTATTGAAGTGAAACACATACCCATTGCGATCCTCGGCCATCGCTTCAACTTGCTTCCAGGTAACTATCTTGCCTTTGTACTCAACAATGCGTGTGCCTTTTGGGATTAAAACTTTTGTAAACAATCCTCGGCCCGCTCCGGGTAAGATTGATTTCTTAACAACAAGATTCTTTACAAGTAGTGCCATAATTCAGTCGCGAAGATACCTTAAAATACTAATTACACATGTTCCTATATTTTCATCAATTGCACTGAACGCTGCTCAAAAAAAAAGCACCTTAATCAGGCGCTCTCTTTGAAAACAAAACTTTAATTAGTTCTATACTTTGATCTCCACATCAACACCGCTTGGTAATTCAAGCTTCATCAACGCATCAACTGTTTTAGCACTATTTGAGTAGATATCTACCAAACGCTTATAGGTGCAAAGTTGAAATTGCTCACGCGCCTTCTTGTTTACGTGTGGTGAACGCAATACTGTAAATTTTTCTTTTTCTGTTGGAAGCGGAATGGGTCCACTTACTACAGCACCTGTCGCCTTTACTGCGCGTACAATTTTTTCAGAAGACTTATCAACCAAATTATGGTCGTAAGACTTTAGCTTAATTCTGATTTTCTGATTCATAATCTAAACGTCTTTTAGATATTTATTTGGCAAGAGCGCCCTTAACTTCATCAATTACTTTATCGGCAAGGTTCTTAGGAACCGGAGCATAGTGTGCAAATGTCAAGGTTGCAGAAGCACGACCTGAAGTGATTGTTCTCAAATCAGTAACGTAGCCAAACAACTCAGACAAAGGAACATC
>JBBSBG010000572.1:0-1857 GCA_038251495.1 Cytophagales bacterium | reverse complement strand
CAACTACTAGTAAATATTTATATAATTTTTAACTAACTGGATTACTATGAAGACGGTACTGCAACAAATTATCAAACAAAATAAAGAGCGTGAGCAAACCGCTGCCGCAACCAGACAGGCTGAGATAGACAGCCCATCTACTCCTGACAACAGACGAAGCTTTCTTAAAAAGACTGCGTTGGGAGGGATGGCACTCACGAGTTTGGTTGGTTTGTCCTTTGAAGATTCAATGGCACAAACAACATCAAAAGTTCAGAAGGCGTCTTCCCCATCGGATTTGAAAATAACGGACATGCGTTATTGCTACACGGCCGTTATGGGCGGAACAGCCATCATTCGTATTGACACCAATCAAGGCATTTATGGATTAGGAGAAGTGAGAGATGCGGCAGATCCTAAATACGCACTTATGCTAAAGAGCCGCATATTGGGTGAAAATCCTTGTAACGTAGAAAAGATATTCAAGATCATTAAGCAGTTTGGTGGACAGGCAAGACAAGCTGGCGGTGTGTGCGCAGTTGAGATGGCACTTTGGGATTTGTGTGGAAAGGCATACAATGTTCCTTGCTGGCAATTACTTGGCGGAAGGTATCGAGATACAATTCGAATCTATGCAGACACGCCAGAGGCCAGCAGTCCCGAAGAACAAATGAAACTAATAAAGTTTCGCACCGAAACACAAGGTTATTCCTGGTTGAAGATGGATGTTTCGATTAATGAATTGAAGAACATTCCGGGCACCTTGGTAAATCCAAATATCTTTAAGGAAGGAACAAGTCAATGGCAAGGTGGTTACATGTCATACGCAAACACGCGACATCCATTTACAGGAATTCAGATTACTGAGAAAGGGCTGGAGGAGCTTGCTCAGATTGTTGAGAAAGTTCGCAACATGGTTGGCTATGAAATTCCAATTTCAACAGATCATTATGGACACATGGATTTAAACAATTGTATTCGATTAGGAAAAGCCTTGGATAAGTATAGACTTGCATGGCTTGAGGATATGGTGCCTTGGCAATATACCGAACAGCATAAAACAATTACTGATGCATTGGAAACTCCTACAACAACAGGAGAAGATATTTACTTACTAGAAAACTTTAAACCACTTATTGATGTTCATGCCGTAGATATCATTCACCCTGACCTTGCTTCCTCGGGTGGACTCTTAGAGACTAAACGCATTGGTGATTATGCAGAAGAAAAAGGTATTGCTATGGCTATGCACCAAGCCGGCACTCCGGTTTCATTTATGGCCAACGTACATTGCGCTGCTGCTACCCAAAATTTCCTGGCTTTGGAGCATCACTCAGTTGACGTTCCATGGTGGGAAAGCTTAGTGAAAATGACTGATGGAAAGAAGATAATTGAAAAAGGATATGCTCCAGTACCACTTTCACCCGGACTAGGAATTGAACTGGTAGATGAAGTAGTTAAACAACACCTTAATCCAAAAGACACAACCTACTTCGCGCCTACTAAAGAGTGGGATAAGAAAATGTCGCACGATAGAACATACAGCTAATAATTACAAACTCATCCTTTCAATAAAATGGAAGGATGAGTTTTTCTTTTTATAACAGTAGGTTTCGTTCTATACAATTTCATTTTATACTGATTTCAGTTTTGAAAAATATTTTATATAAAGTTTCCATTGGACTTAGTCTGGCTCTTTTTCTTGTAGCTATAGGCGTTGGAGTTTCTTTTGGTTTGGAGAAAGCGGGGCCATACTTAATTCTATTTTTTTTATGTCTTGCAATTGCTTTTAGAGGAAGCGCACAACTGAAGGGATTTGCATACACCGTGATGATTTTTGGTTCAGTTACAACCGCGCTTTTCTATCCAGGTTATTTT
>JBBSBG010000571.1:0-1866 GCA_038251495.1 Cytophagales bacterium | reverse complement strand
CTTTGTGGCGATAAAGACGTGAGTCCTGTTGTAAACACTGGTACATTAAATCAATAACATGGCGCAAAAAAAACCTTTCGTTCTTCGGCTTGATCCAGAGATTCTAAAGGCTGTTGAAAAGTGGGCGGCTGATGAGTTTCGAAGTACCAATGGGCAATTGGAGTGGATTGTAAGTAAAGCACTTAAAGATGTGGGCAGGCTAAAACAAAAATAGGTGTTGAACTTGTCAAGCATCTTGTTATTACCGAATTTCGGCTTTTAAAATTTATTTATGCTACGAATACTTGCGGTGTTGATCTTATTTTCCTTTTCGGTTAAAGCTCAAAAAGATTATTTAGTTACATCAAAAGTTGATACCCTTTATGGTGAGATCAGGATCCAATCTTATGATCAGATTGATCGCGTTCAAATTACCGTAGAAAAGAAAAAGCAACTCTTTACAGCGCTTCAGATTCTCAGCTTAAATATGGACAGCCAGGTTTATAAGCCAATGCAGTACGAAAAAAAAATCATGCTTATGAAAGTACTTAAAGAGGGATACCTAAGTCTATTCGCATTTCGAATTCCTAATCAAAATAATTATGATGGCCGACTCTTCAAAAAAATGGGTGATTTGCCCATAGAAGTCCCAAATCTGGGATTCAAAAAAATTCTCGGTAATTACCTCGATGATTGCGAATCCGTTTCTGAAAAAGTGAAGGCCGGTGATCTGGGCAGAAAAGATCTCGACCAAATCATTGACTCTTACAACCTCTGCATTACTAGCAGAAATACAGTCAATTACTCAGTCCCAGCTGAACCGATTATAATTGCGAATGAAGTGACGGCCGCAATTGGGTCACTAATAAATAAAACGGAGGCCGAAGATTTCCCATCCAAAAAAGATGCGCTTGATCTGTTGCGAGACATACAATCAAAAGTTGAGAAAAAGGAAACTACTCCAAATTACCTTACAGAGGGTCTCAAATCCTATCTAAGCAATGTACCCGCTCTTTCGGATGACCTTGAAAAACTCTTAAGCTTACTGAAGAACTGAGGGTAAATATTTTTTGATTGCAGCAGGAATTTCTTTTCTGCTCTGACAAAATGCATAGAGTCCGCAAAAGGTTACTATTAATGCGTATATAAATAACTGACCACCACCTCCTTTTATTTCTATAGCCAATATTGTGAGGTGCATACTCAATGCCCCAGCCATTAATCCTATGGCTAGGAAGGAACCCAGCAAAACCGTTGCCGGAATCAATATTAAAATGGATGCTATTAACTCAAAAACTCCAATGCCAATGCGGCCCCACGGTTCTATACCCACTGTGGTAAAAATATAAACAGACTCATCCGATGCTGTAAACTTAAAGTAAAGCGTTTGAGCCATAATGGCTGCTGCTAGTATTCGAGCACCCCAATAGAGAATAGGTTTGAGGGTTTTCATAATTGTATTTGTTAAAAGTTGTTCTATATACGGGTGAAGCACAACTAAAGATTGTCAAGTAGAAGACAGAACTATACCTATCAATAATTAACTTTAAATTAAAAATAAAATATGATCCATTTCGAGGTTCATCCTGATATCTCTCAAGCCAAAACAATTTCTACGGATTTCTATTTGCTTCCGGAAAGTTTTAAAAAAGCCAAAGACAACATTTTTGCAAAATGTTGGCATTTAATTGGTGACACGGATCTGGTGAAAGAAGACGGCTGGATTACTCCAGTGAACCTGCTAGAAAATTATCTGGACGAATCGCTGATTCTATCGCGCGACAAACAAGGAAAACTTCATTGCCTTTCAAATGTGTGCACGCATCGCGGAAATTTGATTGTAGAAAAACCCTGCCGGGGTAATGATATTCGATGCAAATACCATGG
>JBBSBG010000570.1:0-1870 GCA_038251495.1 Cytophagales bacterium | reverse complement strand
GGAAAAAAATTATCGCGCGTAATGGTATTTATGATTATCAAAGAATTGGCTGCAAAAATAGGATTACACAAAACAATCAGTCCGCATACGTTCCGTCATTCATTTGCAACTCATTTAATTGAAGGGGGCGCTGATTTACGCGCTGTTCAAGAGATGTTGGGCCACGAATCTATCACCACCACAGAAATTTATACGCATTTGGATCGGGATTACTTGCGGCAAGTGATTCAGGAATTTCATCCACGCAGTTAGCTCAATCACGCTCCGGTTTTACTACCTTTATATTATTATGAAAAATTTAATGCTTTTAGCGTTTCTTCTTGTAGCCTCAGTTGTGTGCGGCCAGGAATTAAAAGTTGAGTTTGATAAGGATCGAGATTTTTCAAAGTATAAAACGTATCGCTTTGGCGAAGGGGAAATAATTACGCCCAAAGATCAACAACAAGTAAGCGAGGCAGATATTGATAAATGGATTAGAACCGCTATAACCCGAGAACTAGAAATGCGCGGACTAACAAAAGTCGATTCAGCATCGGATCTTATCGTTTCATTCGCAGCAGGCACCCTTAGTAGGAGTTCTATGGGTGATGTAGGCCCTATGGGAATGACACCCGGCTCGCAGGATAGAGCATATATTCGAGATTATAGACAAGGCAGTTTAATAATAGACCTGAATGATAAGAGTAATGTCTTAGTGTGGCGAATTAATGCCACCTCCGATATGTCAACTACTGGCGGTGAGCGTATGATTGATCAGATTGTTGAAATGGGGTTTCGCAAGTACCCTAAACCAAATAAGAAGAAGAAAAAGAAATAGTAAATGTTAATGGACAGTAGACAATAAGATGAAGGTCACAAAATTAAATTTTTAGTTCAAAAGGTTTAATTTTAAAGGCTGGGTTAGATTAAGGAAACCCCACATTGTCAATTGTAAAATTGTAAACTGTCAATTGGTTTAATCATGTATCGTTTTTTAATTCGGCCACTGCTCTTTCTTTTCCCTCCGGAGTCTATTCATCACACTACATTCAAGATTTTAAAGTTTGCAGGGTTTATGCCGGGCGTTTCCGCATTGCTTAAACTTCAATTCGATTTTCGAAATCCGAAACTAGAAAGAAAAATATTTGGACTTACGTTTCCAAATCCCGTGGGCCTGGCTGCAGGCTTTGACAAGGATGCATTGTTGATTGATGAACTGGCTGCATTCGGTTTTGGATTTATCGAAATAGGAACCTTAACGCCAAAACCGCAGCCGGGTAATGATAAGCCGCGCCTGTTTCGCTTGTCAATTGATAACGCCTTGATTAATAGAATGGGATTTAATAACCAGGGTGTTGATGGTGCAGTAAGTCGATTAAAGAAAAGGAAATCAAAAATTATTGTTGGCGGAAATATTGGTAAGAACAAAGTCACGCCAAACGAAAATGCAGTAGATGATTACAACACCTGCTTCGAGGCTCTTTATCCCTATGTAGATTATTTTGTGGTAAATGTAAGTTCACCCAACACACCTAACTTGCGCGAACTTCAGGAAAAAGAACCGTTGAAGAAATTACTGAATGCGGTAAAGGCGCTGAATCAGACCAAAGAAAAACCCAAACCGATTTTATTAAAGATTGCGCCAGACTTAACAGAATCTCAATTGCACGATGTTGTTGAGATTTTGAAAGAGACTAAAACAGATGGTGTCATCGCCACTAACACAACAATTTCTCGTGATGGCTTGCGCACGAATGGGCGAATACTTTCTGCTATTGGCAATGGCGGCCTTAGCGGCAAGCCCCTTGCAAATCGATCTAACGAAGTGATTTCATTTTTGAGAAAAGAGCTTGGTAAAGAGTATCCCATCATTGGCGTTGGAGGTATTATG
>JBBSBG010000569.1:0-1878 GCA_038251495.1 Cytophagales bacterium | reverse complement strand
GCTTTTGAAACCGGACAATTTTCTTTGGCAGCTTTTGCAATTGTAGTAAACCCGGCTTCATCCAGTCCATCTATTGGAGCAGCAGTCAAATCAAGCGTAATTGTTTTAATTATTAACGAAGCAGCATCAAAGTCGACCGTTGCTTTTGTATCCAGGTCTTTGGCAGTATGACCCGCTTGCTCCAAAGCCGCGCTGAGTGCCATGGTGAAACATCCGGCATGGGCAGCGCCCATTAATTCTTCGGGGTTGGTTCCAACACCATCAGCAAAACGGTCGTTGAAAGAATATTGCGTTTTGTTGAGCGTTGAACTCTGCGTAGTGAGATTTCCTTTTCCGGCTTTCAGATTGCCATTCCAGTGTGCGCTTGCGGTTCTTTTCATAATTTTTGATTTATAGTTTCTAATTTTTATTTCCCATTAAACATACTGATTCCATAATGGGTTCTGATATGAGCAAATTCTCTATTTTCACTCGCCCAACTTTTGATTCGTTTGTTTTGTGTGGTAGCCATTCAAATTTAGCAAATAATTTAAATCCTGAGATCACCAGGATTCTGCCGCGTTTCGAATACAGCCAGGATTAAAACAATTTTGTTATTCACAATGCGATAAACAATTTTTAATTACCAGATACTAAATACCGATAGTTCATTGAAACAAACTAATGAGTTGTTCTCAATCTGTCCTATCTCAGGAAATTGAGATAGTTTTAGTGTCTTGATAAAGATTTTGTTTTTAATTGATTCGGCTACTTTTCGACTGGCAACCTCTGAGTAATATTGATAAATCTCCTGTAGTTCAAATCCAGCTAGTTCAGTCCAAAAGACTTTCATTTTACCACTCAGATGATTCTTTTATAAATGTTTCCGGATCTGTTACCAGACCTAGTTTATATTCTGCTTCAGATTTATCCAGTATAGCCTTGTATGTCTTTGAACTCATCGGCTTCAACTTTGCTTCATACGATTCTTTGATTGACCGATTTTTCAAAGTTTCAATTTGCATGATAACTGCTTTATCATGCACTTTAGCAAGCCATTCTATAAGTTCAATCTTTTTAAAAGCGAGATCCACAGAATTAAATTTTCACGAACAAAATTAATGTTTTTAAACTGGAATTATAACCTCCAATCTTTTCAATAACACCCATATATTTACCTAAAATAGAAAACTTCATGAAGAATATAGCAGTAATAGGATCGGGAACTATGGGAAATGGTATTGCCCACGTATTTGCACAGTATGGCTATACCGTAAGTCTCATCGATATTTCAGAAGAATCCTTAAAAAAGGCAGTAGCCACTATTGATAAAAATATGAGTCGCCAGGTAGAAAAAGGTATTCTTACCGAAGCTGCCAAGAAACTTGCCCTATCCAGCCTCACCACCACTACCTTCTTAAAAGAAGGTGTGCGCGATGCCGACTTGGTTGTAGAAGCAGCCACAGAGAATATAGACTTAAAGCTGAAAATATTTAAAGAGATTGATGAGAGTACTAAACCAAGTACTATACTCGCGAGCAATACGTCCTCTATTTCCATTACTAAAATTGCCTCAGTAACAAAAAGCCCCGATCAGGTTATTGGCATGCACTTTATGAATCCTGTGCCCATAATGAAATTGGTGGAAGTCATTCGTGGTTATCGCACCAGCAATGCAGTTACCGCTCAAATTATGGAGCTATCGCGCAAGCTTGAAAAAGTACCAGTAGAGGTAAATGATTATCCGGGGTTTGTTGCCAACAGAATTTTAATGCCCATGATTAATGAAGCTATCTATACCTTGCATGAAGGCGTAGCTGGTGTTGAGGAAATTGATACGGTGATGAAGCTTGGCATGGCGCATCCTATGGGGCCGTTGCAGTTGGCTGATTTTATTGG
>JBBSBG010000568.1:0-1886 GCA_038251495.1 Cytophagales bacterium | reverse complement strand
CAAGAGTCTTTCAGATGGCTACACAAATCAATTAGGATATCAGCTTGGTGTAGGCGGAATAATTCCAATCAAAGGCCGGCTTTCACTAAAACCTGAGTTGCAATTAATAACCCGCGGTGGTGCCTACGATGGTGTTCAGGGTTAAGGAAAGGTTCATAAAAAACTAACTTACCTAAGCGTGCCCGTCTTGCTATCCGTTGGTGTAAATAAGTTGGGCATTGATTTTGGTCCAAGTGTTGGATTTCTATTATCATCCCGCCTAAAGAACGATGCCGGAACTATTGAGTATAAATTTTTTGATGAGACATTTGATTTTGGGTTCGTTGCAGGATTGGGGTATGATATAACTCCTAAAATCCACATCCTAACTCGCTACTATTTAGGAATTGCTTCCGTTAAAAATCTCCTGTATGCAGATCAATTTAACAACAAAACGGAAGTAGATTATAGGAACAGAACCTTGCAAATAGGATTAGCCTACAAGTTAAATTAGTTGATCAACGCTGCACTTACCGCAGTAATTGCACAAATCCTTTTTGGTCCACTTCCCAGCGGAGTCTCCGCCTCGGGCCTCCGCGTTAAAGAGAGTTTGTCGTGGCCTAAAAAAGTTTACGGTTTTTTGAACAAAAAAAGAATTAACTTTGAATTCAAACTATGTGACTATGGACATTGCAGTAAAGAAGGTGGAACTGATTGAATGGCTGGCACGGTTACAAGACGAAAAGCTTATTCAGCGAATAGAAACGTTGAGAAAAAATTCGATACAAGAGTTGTATGAACAACAAATGCCCAAGACCAGGGAAGCACTACAAGCCAAACTAAACCAATCTGAAAAGGATATTAATGAGGGAAAGGTATACTCGCAAGAAGAAGTAGAGAACTACTTTAACGCCAGGTTTAAACAGTGAAGAAAGCACAAGTGATCTGGTCGAATACGGCACTGCACGATATGGAAACGATTTATGATTTTTTAGTTGAGAAATCGCAACCTGCTGCTCAACGTATAATTGAAACCATCTTGGGTAGAGCAAAGCAGTTGGAATCTTTTCCCGAATCGGGTGTTAAGCAAGAAACAATTGAGCCTGCTATTAAAGAGTACCGTTATCTGGTAGAAGGTAATTACAAAATTTTATATAGCTATCAAGCGGAAATCCAGAGAGTGTACATTGCAACAATTTTGACACTCGTTACAATCCTGAAAAAATGAAAGTATAATAGTCCAATTAATCTCGATAGCTTAATTGCTTACCACAGCAGTTGTACAAATCCTTTTTGACTATGTAATCCACCATCCTTATCAATGTAGTTGCAATCCAAGTAATACACACCAGTGCTGGCTTCGTCACCATTTGTTAAACCGTTCCAACCAACAAACAAATCACCAGCAAATACCTGCTTACCCCAGCGATTAAAATTTTTTATTGAGCCTGACTCAAGGTAATTAAATTTTATAGGTTTGAACATGCTGTTGTACGTATCTTCATTGGGTGTAATGCGGTCCAGCCTTCACTATAACCAATCCAAATGGCTCGCTGTTCAAACCTGGTGGTGGCGCAAGGTCCACTCGAGAATAACTGATTCGACCTAGCCACTGCGTGCCGTCCCACTCCAACATATCTGCTGCCTCATAATCTGTAAAACAGCGGCATACCTGCCCAAGCTCGGGAGTGGATTCAAACATGCCCAATTGCGGGGAGAGAAAACAGGGGTCTAAAATTGTTTGCGAAAAGCCAGAAATCGAGCAACTAAAGACACTTAATAGAAGGTAAAATTTTAAGCGCCTTGTTGAATAATTTTGAACCATTAAAACGCTTATGAATTTAAAAATACATTTTAAAAATATAAAGTACTGAGCCATTAAGCTACTCAACGCTGATTATGGCAAT
>JBBSBG010000567.1:0-1888 GCA_038251495.1 Cytophagales bacterium | reverse complement strand
TATATACTTGACGGCCGGTATCAATTTGAGTTTTCAAAAAGCCATTTACCAGCAACCGATGCGAGTCAAACCGATGCGTGGTTATAATTGGCTTTCTTCCTTTTGGCAATTCATCAATAACAGAAATTTCTAAATCCCCATAAAGAGTCATGGCTAACGTACGCGGGATTGGTGTGGCCGTCATTACCAATACATGCGGATACACATCGGCATTTTTTTGCCAGAGTTTCGATCGCTGTGCAACACCAAAGCGATGCTGCTCATCAACAATCGCTAAACCGAGTCGGTTAAATTTTACTCCTTCTTCCAAAAGTGCATGTGTACCAACCAATATCTTTAACGCACCATTTTCCAAGCCTTCATGGATTGGTTTGCGCTGACTTTTCTTTACCGATCCCGTAAGGAGTGCAATTGAAATTTGCATAGCATCGGCATACTTCTTCAGATTTGCATAATGTTGTTGTGCCAGAATTTCGGTGGGCGCCATCAAGGCAGCTTGAGCTCCGCTTCCCACTACAAGCAACATGCAAATAAATCCTACAATAGTTTTTCCACTGCCTACATCGCCTTGAAGCAATCGATTCATTTGTTTTCCACTTTTCATATCCGCATAGATTTCACGAATCACTTTTTTTTGCGCATCAGTAAGTGCAAATGGAAGTTGCTCTTTGTAAAACTGAGTAAGTATAGCCGTATCGCTAAAGACCATGCCTCTGAACTTCTCCTGGCGAACCAGCTTCATTTTTATAAGGCGCAGTTGAATATAAAAAAGCTCCTCGAACTTAAGCCGGGCGCGCGCTGCCGCTAATTGTTCATGACTAGCAGGAAAGTGAATTGCCTGTAGAGACTCTTTCTTAGAGATTAAATTTTTCTGCTGCAATAATCCTTGCGGCAGTGTTTCACGAATTTGATTCTGCGAACCTGCTAAGATTTCTCTAATTAATTTTGCAATGAACTTGCTGTCAACATACCGGCTTTTAAGTTTTTCGGTTATTGAATAAACGGGCTGAAGAAATCCGCTTTGCTCATTTCCAATAATTAATGGTTCTATTTCAGGATGGGCAATCGAAAATTTATTTCCAAATCGATTTGGTTTACCAAACACAACATAGATTGTATTTGGCTTTATCTTTTTTGTTACGAAGTTGATTCCCTGAAACCAAACCAGTTCTACAGTTCCGGTTTCGTCTTCAAAATGACCGACCAACCTTTTCTTAAAACCAACGCCAATTATTTCAAAGTCGGTAATCTTTCCTTTCAATTGCACATAAGGCATCTCCGCATTGATTTCAGAGATTGAGTAAAACTTAGTTCTGTCTTCATGGCGAAAGGGAAAATATTGAATCAGATCACCAAATGTGAAGAGTCGCAGTTCCTTTTGCAGAATTGCAGCGCGTTGGGGTCCAACGCCTTTTAAAAATTCAAGAGAAGTGTTGAAGTAATTAGACAATTGATCAATTAGTAGATTTGAAAATTAGACAATTCAAGGCATGGACTGAAATATTTTCAAATTCCGGTATCAACTAATAGCCTATTTATTTTTCCACTCTAGTGTATTTATAAAATGAAGCGTCTCTTTCTTCATAAAATCAATAGCTGGCGCTAAGGAATCGTTTTGTACGCGGGTATTAAAGTATAATGCACCGCGTAAAAAATTTTGTGACGAGTCTGTCATCGTAAATTGAAACTGGCTCGGTACTTCACCGGCTATCTCAGCTATTACAGCAGTTTTACCACTGGGCGTAACAACAATTATTTCATCAATAGCCGAAGCTTTTATCTGTTGCTTCGAAGTAAGGTTGTAAGCATCGTTAAGTAGCTCCTTTAAAAACTGATCTTTGTTATCTAATTTTTTGTATGTGATGTGAACGTTGGCTTTTAATTCCGG
>JBBSBG010000566.1:0-1888 GCA_038251495.1 Cytophagales bacterium | reverse complement strand
TACAAAGGGCCGATAAAAAGCATGCGGCTTGTGCGTGAGAAACCTGCTGATACATTCACATTCGATCCAAAATAAATTAACTCTTAAAATTATGCGTCAAAAAATTGTTGCCGGCAACTGGAAAATGAACAAAACACTTGAAGAGACAGGCATCCTGACTTCAGAATTAATTGGCCTGGTAGGCGATGAAGTGAAAGGAAATGTAAAAGTAGTTTTATGCACCCCGTTTCCTTACTTATATCCCGTGAGGCAACAACTTGGCAGCAACAGCCGTATTTCAGTTGGCGCTCAAAATTGTAGCGAACATGATTCAGGTGCCTACACCGGTGAGACATCCGTTGCCATGTTAAAGTCAATGAACATTCCGTATGTTATTATTGGCCATAGTGAGCGCAGACAGTATTTTGGTGAAGATGGTAAGTTGCTGGCTACTAAAGTTGATAAAGCATTAGCGGCAGGATTAACTCCAATCTTTTGTTGTGGCGAGCCGCTTGAAATTCGCGAGAAAGGCACGCACGAACAATTAGTAAAACAACAGGTAGAAGAAAGTCTTTTTCATTTATCTGCGGAAGCATTGAAAAATGTTGTAGTCGCGTATGAACCCGTTTGGGCAATCGGCACAGGTAAAACCGCATCCTCGCAACAAGCGCAGGATATGCACGCAGTTATTCGCAAACATCTTGCATCGAAGTATGGTGCTGTTGCTGAAGACATTTCTATATTATATGGTGGTAGCGTAAAAGCCGACAATGCAAAAGAACTTTTCGCATGCGCGGATGTAGATGGTGGATTAGTAGGGGGAGCTTCACTGAAGAGCAGAGAATTTGTAGAAATCATTAAAGCAATTTGAAAATTTGATGATTGATAAATTTGAAAATTGCCTGAGTAAAATTTCATTTTCAAATCATCAAATTGAAGCCTCTTCAAATTAATCAACCATGTATTCTACCCGCCTTCAAGTAGTTTGTGACCCTGAGTTTTCAGAAATTCTGATGGCCGAAATTGGTGAGGTTGGGTTCGATACGTTTCTTGAAACAGAAACCGGATTTGAAGCCTATGTAGAAGGTGATGGTTTTGATCGCGAGCATCTAAATCAATTACTGGAAAAATATAAGGAAGTTCAACCGCTGGAATTTTCTCTTAGCCAGATTCCTAAAAAAAACTGGAATGAAGAGTGGGAAAAAAATGTAGAACCAATTGTTGTCGATGATCAGTGTCTTGTTCGCGCTTCCTTTCATATTATTGAAAAGAAATATCCTTACGAGATTATCATCACGCCAAAAATGTCGTTTGGCACTGGCCATCATCAAACTACCCATCTGATGATTAGTCGGCAAATGAAAATGGACTATCAAGGTAAACGCGTAATGGATGCGGGCTGTGGCACAGCCATTTTATCAATCATGGCGCGCAAACTTGGCGCTACTGAAATAGAAGCGTTTGATATTGACGAATGGAGTGTGATCAATGGTGTTGAGAATACAGAGCTTAATAATTGCTCATCCATTCATATTCAACAAGGTAAAATTGATGAAGTAGGGTTAACTGGTGAGTTTGATATTATCCTTGCCAACATCAACAAAAATATTTTGCTAGCCGAAATGCATCAGTATGCTTCATATCTTAAAAAAGATGGGCAATTATTGCTCAGCGGATTTTTTGCCGATGATATCCCAGACCTGAAAGTTGAAGCTTCAAAATTCAATCTTCAGGAAATAGCACACGATGAACGCGAAACCTGGGCATGTTTACTCTTGCAGAAATCTTAAAACAATACTGCCATACAATTGCCCCGCAGATTCCGTTAACTTAATGGAGTTTACCGATTAGTACATTCGCCTTTTATTTACGAAATTTCAAGGTTTTTGGCCCAAATGAAGCAGGTTTT
>JBBSBG010000565.1:0-1895 GCA_038251495.1 Cytophagales bacterium | reverse complement strand
GAAGTGAATCGCGACATTGGCAATGCTGCACCGATGTTGGCCGTTACTGAAAAAATCAAACGACAGTTGGGTATTCAAACCGATATGCCACCGGTTAAATTTCTTTATACCCTTATCAAAGATTTCAATCACCTTACTTCGCGATGAAGGAAGTGCTGAAAGAAATTACTCGCGCTCAACTTGCCCTGCGCAACGGTCAGGATAAACCCGAGGTGTGGATTGCTTTTAATGGATTCGTATATGATGTTACGGCTTCGCGTCTGTGGCGTAACGGTAAGCATTATGAGCATTGGGCTGGCCAGGATTTAACGGATGAGTTGCAAGATGCCCCGCATACTGAGCAAGTTTTTGAGAAATTTAAAGTAATTGGTACGTTGCAATCGAAGGTATAAGGCTGCGATTCAGTAATATTACAACTGAAAAAAAGTAAAGATTCAGAATGATAATTGTTGCAGATAGTGGTGGCTCTAAAATTGATTGGCGGCTTCTTAAAAAAGATGGCACCATTGGGCAGGCTCACAGCCCGGGGTTTAATCCTTACTACCAACCTTTGCAGGATTTGAATACCATTTTAGTTGAGCACTTAGTTCCTCAAGTACACGAACCCGTTGATAAAATATTTTTCTACGGCACAGGTGTTTCGTCAGAAAAGAACCAAAACGTTATTCAGAATGCGTTTGAACAACATTGGCCCAAAGCACACATTGAAATTGGTTGGGATTTATTAGCGGCTGCCCGTGCGTTATGCGGACGCGAGTCAGGCATTGCATGCATATTAGGTACCGGTTCCAACTCATGTTTATATGATGGCCAAAAAATAATTGATAACGTGGCAAACCTCGGCTGGATATTAGCCGATGAAGGATCGGGCACTTACATTGGTAAAAAATTTATTTTCGATTACTTCCGTAAGGAGATGCCCGAAACGTTAGCGAAACAATTTCAGGCTCGGTTCCCGTGGAGCCGCGAAGAAGTGTTGGAAAAAGTTTATCAGGGTGAAAAGCCTGGGGCATTTTTAGCAACATTCGCCAAGTTTATTTTTCAGCATTTGAAAGAACCATACTGTTATAAATTGGTGTACGATTGTTTTTCCGACTTCTATGAAAACAACGTGATGAAGTATGAAAACTATAAAAACACGAAAGTGCATTTCACAGGCTCTATTTCTTTTTACTTCAGCGATGTGCTTCGTCAGGTAGCGAATGATAAAGGGATTACGGTAAAAAATATTCTCGAAGGCCCCATTGCCGGACTCACGTTGTATCATCAAAAAGACTTACCTAATTGATAACGGACAATGGATAATGGTAAATTGGTATTTTATAATTGTCCCTTGTCGATTATTCATTGTCAATTTGTCTAATGCATCAAATAGAACCATTTTCTAACTGGCTTACGTATTACGATTCATCGAACGATGAGCGCTCACCCTTTTTCGGGAAAGAGTATAATTATGATTTGTATTCTGAAACCGTATATGGGTATTACATCGACCCAGCATGGGATTCATTTGGATCAGAAACTCTGTATTTAAAAACGTTGTATGCCGATTATGATGAGGGCTTCGTAGTCCTGGAATTTATTGGTGAGTGGAACGACACGCTTTATAACGACATCATGACCTTGAAGCGCGATTTTCTGGAATTACTTATGCGTGACGGCATCAATAAATTTATCTTGATTGGTGAAAATATTTTTAATTTTCACGGCTCCGATGATCTCTATTATGAAGAGTGGTTTGAAGATGTTGAAGAGGGATGGATTGCTGCAGTAAGTTTCCCAGACTTCATACAGGAAGAGTTTCGAAAGTATAAAATTGATTCTTATATCAATATGGGTGGCACACTTCAAATAAATCAGTGGCGCACTCTGCATCCACTAAAGTTCTATGAATT
>JBBSBG010000564.1:0-1901 GCA_038251495.1 Cytophagales bacterium | reverse complement strand
TGCTGGTCGAAAGCGAAGGATTCCTTGTCAAAGGTTCCGGTTTCTGGATTTATAGAAAAATAACCATTATCTGATTCAATAATAAATCTCGATTGATAATGAAATGTACCGCGCACTCTGGCAAACGTTTTTTTGTGAGACATTATTTTGCGTGTGCCCATCGTATCCGAAACCAAAAAACTACTGTCATTTAAATAAAAGACCAACTGCTGACTTCGAAGCTTGGTAGCGGAAAAAATATTTTTATTTGGTAGAATCTGTTTTTCCCAATAATAAACCGAGTCGTTGTAAATCTTACCGATAAATCCTGCCTGGCTAATAAAAAAAATTGAATCTTTTTGCTGAAAAATCCTCCGCAACCTTCTTGGGTTGGCTAGGGTAGATTGAAATACGGTAAATTTAACACCATCAAATCGAGAGATTCCGTGAGGATGAACAATCCATAAATCTTGTTTAGAATCGATCATTAACGAGCTGACTAGGTTGCTCAAAAGGCCATCGAGGGTGTTGTAGATTTTAAACTCTTTGCCATCAAATCGCGCAAGCCCACCACCATTTGTGCCTATCCATAAATATCCATTCGCATCTTCAACTATTGCATTAACCTGCGACTGGGGCAACCCATCAACTGCAGAGTAATTGCGTAATACAAATTGCTGTGCTGATAGGCGTTCAGCTGCAAATAAAATTAAGACGAAGAGTATAAAAGCACGCATAAATCAGGTAACAAGTTAGTTATTTGTAATTAAACCGAATAGCCCGTTTTGTAGAAAGAAAGGAAGGTAGCTGGTGGTATTCGGTAGTAAATAAGCTGTTAGTAAGCAACAATCTAAATGAAAGACTACCGAATACTGATTACCAAAGTTACTGAATACTGTTTACCCAACTACCCGTTTGTGACTTTCATAAAACATTAGGATTATTAAGAAGTAATCGGTGGCTTTACCTAAATAACCGTATGACGGAAGAAGAAATCCGTAAGGAATTATTGATCATAGAACGATCCAAAAAAGACCCACAGGCTTTTGGTGAACTCTATGAAAAATATTTTGATCGGATTTTCAATTATATTCTTAGGCAAACAGATGACGAAGAATTGGCTGGGGATCTTTGTTCGCAATCATTTGTAAACGCGCTGAACAGTATCAAGAAGTATGAATTTCGAGGATTCCCCTTCTCGGCCTGGCTTTATAAAATTGCAGGCAATGAAGTGAACAAGTATTACCGTAAAAATAAAGGCAAGAAAATTTTTAGTATTGAAGAGGTAAAAGTGCGCGAACTTGTTGAGCAGGCAACCGATGATTGGGATGAAGAGTTAATAAATCGGTTACTGATTTATATGAATGAGCTACCGACAGAAATGGTGCAGGTATTGGAACTTCGTTTTTTTGAAGACAAAGATTTTAAAGAAATTGCTTTTATTCTTGATATGACAGAAAGTGGCGCTAAAATGCGCACGTATAGAGCATTGGATAAATTGAGGACGAATTTTAATCTTAAGGTAAGGTATAATGGGTAAGCATGAAATTCGGATACGCAGACAGCGCATGTCTGCTCGCGGAAGCGAACGGTACCGAAATTATAGCTCGGTATTAAAACAGCATGGCGAAGGCAAACGATTAAAAACAATCGCTAAAATTTTTACTTTCTTCTTTATAATCATTGCCTTAATTCTTGTGTTCATTGTTGTATCGCGGTGGGAAGAAAAACAAACTGAAACAAAAACTGCACAAGTAAAAATAGTTACTATCAAAACGTGACTTATTAATAAGCGTAGTGTTATGAGGGCAATACCAACTACACTAAACTATGGAAGCCAAGAAAAATCCCAGCAAAGATTTACATCGCCAGTCAACTAAATTTTTCCTTATTGGATTGTGTATCAGTTCAACCTTAGCCAT
>JBBSBG010000563.1:0-1907 GCA_038251495.1 Cytophagales bacterium | reverse complement strand
TATTGACCAAAGTGCTTCGTTGCCTGCGAAACTCAAATATTTGCATGGGATCTGGCGAAAAGCTCTTTAATGAAGTCGAAACCCATTTGTTTTTCAATGTTTAGTTTCCTGCCAGATTAGCACTCGTAATTATTTATTAATTATGCCACTATTATGAGTCGACTTTCAAGATTTATGGATCATGTTTTCGATCAAAAGAGGTGGTTAATTCATATTTTGTTTTGGCTGTGTGTATTTGTATTCTATGTGATTTTTTTTAGTCGAAGGAACAGTAACTACCTGCAAACTTTATTTTTCGTGGGTTTATTAATGCCTGTCACAATCGGGTCAACTTATTTTTTCAACTATTATCTAGTTCCAAAATTCTTAATGAAAGAAAAGTTTGGTTTTTTCTTATTGTATTCTATTTATGCTTTAATAGCATGCCTTGTCTTAGAGATGATGATAGCAATGCTCACATTTATTGTGATGGCTGGCCTGCGCACTCAGGCAATGAGTCCGGCCTCGTTCGATCTCATATTCTTATTAACCTCCCTCTTGATGGTTGTATTTTTAGGTGTAGGTATTAAAATGATTCTTCATTGGCGCCAATCCAAAGAAGACTATCAAAAACTAATGCGCGATAAAGTGGAAACGGAATTAAAGTTTTTGAAGACTCAACTCAATCCGCACTTTCTTTTCAATACTCTAAATAACCTCTATTATCTCTCTACAGAAAAATCGGATAAAGCACCCCAAGCAATTTTGGCGCTTAGTGAAATTCTCGACTATGTATTGCATTCAGGTAAGTCTGTTTTAGTGCCATTGAAAAGTGAATTAAAGCAAATAGATAATTACATTGCCCTGGAGTTACTGCGCTATGAAGATAGGGTTTCAATCGATACGAACTATACAGGAGATTTAGAGAGTCATGAAATTGGGCCTATGATTTTAATTACCCTTATTGAAAATGCTTTTAAACATGGCGTAATGCCCATTGCTGGTAAAGCCTGGATAAAGATTCAAGTAAAGTGCGAGAAGAATTCAGTTGTGATTTCAATGCGGAATAGTTCTCGACCACGAAATTTGGGTTCGGGTATTGGATTAACATATTTGAGAAGCCAGCTTGATTATCTGTATAACGGTAATTATACCTTGGACGTTAAGGATGAAAGTGGTACTGAATTTTCCGTTAGCCTGACCTTGCTAAAAACATGAAAACTAAGTTTATAATAATTGATGATGAGCCTTTAGCGCGCAAACTGATTGCGGCTCATGCTTCCAAGGTTGAAAAGTTAGAACTCGTTGCTAATTGTGGAAATGCCATTGAGGCATCAAACTTGCTGAGAACAAAATCTGTTGATCTGATCTTTCTGGATATTCAAATGCCCGAAATGAATGGATTTCAATTTATAAGCACACTTAAAAGCAAGCCTGCAATTATTCTCGTTACAGCCTTTCGTAATTATGCTCCCGAGGCGTTCGATCATGAAGTAATTGATTATTTATTAAAACCAGTTTCTTTTGAACGATTTCTAAAATCGGTAAACAAATTCTTTGATAGCCGAGTAGGGGGCAGCGTTATGACAGGCAATCACCAAGATCATAGGTTTGTTCATATTAAGGCCGACAGGAAGATTCATAAAATTGATGAAGATGAAATTTTATACCTTGAAAGCTTGGATAACTACGTGAAAGTTCATTTAAAAGAGTACGTTCTTATCACACGTGAGAATATTTCCGCATTTGAAGAAAAACTACCAAATCCGCCTTTCGTTAGAATTCACCGATCGTTTATAGTTAATTTGAAATGGGTTAATACAATTTCCGGTGAAGGAATTGAAATCAATAAGAAGGGGTTACCGTTCGGCCGGGCATTCAAAAAATCAGCGCTCAATCAACTTTCTATCAAGCATGTCAAATAAATC
>JBBSBG010000562.1:0-1914 GCA_038251495.1 Cytophagales bacterium | reverse complement strand
GCTTTAGTTCTTGTTATTAAACGCGCCACCATAGAGGATGACAAACAGAAGCTACAAATGCTACTTCAACATTCAGAAAGAATGGCCTTTGTGGGTGAATTATCTGCTGGTATTGCGCATGAGTTAAATGAACCATTGGGAAGAATTCTTGGCTTTGCGCAACTTATTAATAAAGATGGCTTAACTACAGATCAACAACAAAGCGATATTGAGCGGATTATAAAAGCTTCGCTGTACGCGCGGGAAATAATTAAGAAGCTAATGCTTTTTTCGAGACAAATGCCACCGCGCGCAGTGCCGGTGGATGTTAACGAGAGCATCGAAGGTATTCTCTCCTTCATTACCGATATACGGTATCACAATAGCCAGATAAAATTCATTTCACAATTTGAACCCAACATGCCTAAAATTCTTGCTGACCCAGTTCAAATTAGTCAAGTAATAGTAAACATAATTACTAATGCTATTTATGCGATGGAGATGGGCGGAGACTTAACTATTTCCACACAAAAAAAGATGAATTATATCAAAATTGTTGTGAAAGACACTGGGCATGGAATGACTCAGGAAATACAGAAGAAAATATTTGAACCATTTTTTACTACTAAATCAGTTGGGCATGGAACGGGGCTTGGCTTATCGGTGGTACATGGTATTGTAATGGATCATAACGGACGAATTGAAGTAAAAAGTGCGCCCGGTAAGGGCACTACAGTTGGCGTATTTTTTCCTATAAAGAATTAATCCCTAGATGTGATGAGTAGCAATGCGGAGGCCTTGATTTTAGTAGTAGATGATTCGGCCGAAACGGTTGAGTTAATAAAGAGAAACTTGGAATCAACTGGCTATCGCGTGATTACCTCCGATAATGTCCAGTCTGCGATAAAACTATTGGAGGCCATGCCAGTAGACTTGGTGATTACCGATCTGAAAATGCCGGGCCAAAGTGGCCTTGCCCTCGTTCGGCATGTCTCAGAAAACTATAAGAAAACGGGTGTGTTGGTAGTAACAGGGTTTCCGTCCATACAAGGCGCGGTTGAGTCTATAAAAATTGGTGCAGAAGAATATTTAGTCAAGTCATTTACTGACAGTGAATTATTTGCGGCAGTGGATAGGGTGCTTGCAAAAAAGCCTCTCGCAAAAAAGAGAGAGCATAAAGAGAATGCAACTTTTGACATCATCGGCAATTCAGATGTGATGCAGAAGGTATTTAGAATCATCTCAAAGGTGAAAAGTACCAATGCCACCGTTTTAATTACGGGTGAGAGCGGCACAGGAAAAGAACTTGTTGCGCGTGCTATCCACTATGGTGGCATGGCCACCACCACTCCATTTGTACCCGTAAATTGTGGGGGAATACCGGATGCCTTGTTGGAAAGCGAAATGTTTGGGTTTGTAAAGGGTTCATTTACCGGAGCCACCGAGTCACGAGCAGGTTTTTTTCAAACGGCTGATGGTGGTACCATATTTCTTGACGAAATAAGTAACACAAGCTTATCAATGCAAGCCAAGCTGCTGCGAGTGCTTCAGGATAAGGAATTCTATATGATAGGATCCAAGAAGGCACAGAAAGTAAATGTCCGCATAGTGGCGGCTTCTAACACCGATCTTCTTCAACTGGTAAAAAAGGGACTATTCCGAGAGGACTTGTATTACCGGCTTAATATAATTTTAATCGAATTGCCTTCGTTGCACGAGCGCGGTGACGACATCGCTTTATTGGCAGAACATTTCAATTTGAAATACGCGCGCGAAAACCAAAAAGCCCCACTGAGGATTACGCCTAAAGCCATGCAAGCATTAAAAAGTTATCGCTGGCCCGGTAATGTTCGCGAGTTGCAAAACTACCTGCACAGGGCCGTGATTTTGTCTGATGATGACGTGCTTGATGTTCCGGATCTGCCCGAACCTTTT
>JBBSBG010000561.1:0-1921 GCA_038251495.1 Cytophagales bacterium | reverse complement strand
GGCGTGCAATACCAAACTGATGGGCATGACCGCAAAACAAAATCCCATACAGTAGGGGAGTACTAGATTGAAATCTAATACAGATGAAAAAAAGCATTTTCTTTGCCCAGCGTTTTTGCTCTGCAACAAAACCATACCGAGCTTTTGAAACTTCAGCAAAAGAAAGAACATCCAAAAGAAAAAGTCTGGTTAAATCCAAGGGTCAGGCATCGCACCCGTTATAATTTCAGTTCAGAGTTTGAGTATGCTTTGGCAGATCTATGTTAGTGGCTGCCGCAACTATTGTAGAAAATATTAAACAAAATTGCAATCACACTGAGGTATTTAGACCTCATGGCACTATGCAACTCAGTAGCGAATCGCTGTAGGCAGCTTGGCAGTGATTGCAGCGGGTTCGTCACTTCAGTGGTATGATCATTGATCTGTAATCGCTAGCCATCAATTCTTAATAATTATGTTTGTACCTATTACATCAGAAGTCACGCTTAAATCCGGCATGATTGTAAAACGAATCTCGACCGATCATCTTTTCATGTTGGGTGAACTGCTACAGAATAATCCAGAAGTTTTAGGAGACTATCCGTGGGAACTGATTGAAGTTCCTAGCCGCGATGGTAAGCGAATTGCAGTTGGCTATATGGAACTTTCAAAGAAATATTTTGCAGAAGTGGAAGGGTGAATACCTATTTCTCCAACCTGTACGCAAGAGTACTAGATTGAACTATTATTAAACAGATGAAAAAAAGCATTTCTTTGCGTTAGCGTTTTGCACTGCAACAAAACCACCGCGGCTTTGAAACTTCAACAAAAGAAAGAACATCCAAAAGAAAAGTCTGGCTTACATCCGCGGAACAGACATCGCACCCGTTATAATTTCAGCGAACTCATTTCCACGGCTCCTGAATTGAAACCATTCGTCCGGTTGAATGAGTACCAAGATGAATCGATAGACTTTTCAAACCCTGCTGCAGTAATGATGCTGAATAAAGCATTGTTGAAACATTACTATGATATTGATTGCTGGAATCTTCCATTGGGTTACTTGTGTCCACCGGTTCCGGGAAGGGCGGATTACCTTCATCATCTGGCCGATTTATTAGGGAGCTGCACTACTGAAATAATTCCGGTGGGCACTAAGATAAAATGCCTCGATATTGGTGTTGGCGCAAATTGCATTTATCCCATCATTGGGAATAAAGAATACGGCTGGTCTTTTGTGGGCTCCGATATTGATCCGGCAGCCATTCGATCTGCTCGTAAAATTGTAAAAGAGAACGTCTCTTTAAATGGAAAGGTAGAACTTCGCTTACAAGGGCATGCAAAAGATATTTTCAGGGGCATTATTCAAAAAGATGAATACTTCGATTTAACAATTTGTAATCCGCCATTTCATGCTTCCTTACAAGAAGCCCACTCGGGAACGCTTCGTAAATTAAACAACCTGAATACGAAACGAATTACTAAACCAACGCTGAACTTTGGCGGTATGAACAATGAGTTGTGGTGCGAAGGCGGTGAAGAGAAATTCGTGCAAAAAATGATCACCGAAAGCAAACAATTTTCATCGTCCTGCTTTTGGTTTTCCACCTTGATTTCTAAATCGGCTACTCTTAAAAATGTTTACGCGGCTCTTAAACATGCAAAAGCTATTGAACAAAAAACGATTCCAATGACTCACGGAAACAAGACAAGTCGCATCGTGGCCTGGACATTTCTAACTCCGGAAGCGCAGCGTGATTGGGTAAATACGCGATGGATTAATTAAGGATTGTTTTGCTTGTCAAGCATCGTCTCCGCCCCGGGACGATGCGGTATCCTTTCAACCCATCGTTAACTCCACATCCACAATGAGTAATCGTAACTTCTTAATCACAAATCAGAGTATATCGCATCGTCCTCTTCGAGAGACGATGCTTGACAT
>JBBSBG010000560.1:0-1929 GCA_038251495.1 Cytophagales bacterium | reverse complement strand
TTAACTAACAGTTTACTATTTAACTATGGACTATTTACTTTGGACTAAATACTATCTACTAATTAAATTCTTTTAAAAAGTTTTTCAAGGTCTCTAGCGAACGGGTCTTTTCGCCAGAAATCAAAGTCATATTCTGATTTTTATAATTATCTAAGTTAACATTTTCAGGAGCTACCAACGCTTTTCCCTGGATTGGTTTTTTTCTTCCAAAGCCTGGAGCTTTTAGTAGATCCAATACCTTCATGCGCACCCATTGGTCGTTCACCTTTCCTTTAAAGATGATAGCGCCATCAAAGTTTCTGAGATTGTCGATGTGTTGTTTACGTACCTCAAGTAATTCACCTTCAAAAGCAGGTATCAAAACTTTAAAGCCTGACTTTTCTATTACCTCGCGGAATGATTTCACTTCATTCTCATCAATTTTATCATGTACTAAGTAGATCGACTTTCCATCACTCTCGTCAGGCTTAGCTCTTTCTTGAGACTCAAGAAGTTCTTCGCGCATGATGTTCTTGAAATCTTCCAACGGGTTTTGAAGTATTTCAGCACCTTCTTGTGCTTCCGTATCGCGCTTAATGGTGTCGATAAAAGCTTTTTGTTTATCGCTGGCATTTTTCAGGTTCTGAGAAATCCAGATAAGCCGCGAGAAGTCTTGTTTGCTTTGCTTTTTTGCCAGCGCAGTTTCGGCCGCTAATTGATTTTGGATATCGACAATAGAACGATCGGCTCCTTCCGGAATTTCGCCATAGGCGCTTCCTATCAAGTGTATCGATAAGCTACATTCCTCCAGATCGCGTTTTGCTTCGCGTTCAACATCTTTTACATTAGTAGGCAACGTGTTTTTTGGTAAAACAATGTATCCGTGGCGTTGTAATTCACGCTTTATAATATTGCGCTGAACTGAAATGTCGTGACCCGTTTCGGCCAGGTAAATTGATTTTCTTTTATAGATGTTCTTTACTTCTGATTTGATGTCACCTTCATTCAAAATCATTAATGCATCGTGAATATCGTAAGCAAGGTCAACCAGTTTCATCCAATATTGCTTCTCTGCTTCCTGACTAAAGAAATCCGAATATTCTTTTTCCATGCCAGTTTCTGTATCGAGCTGATACATATCGTAGCCAATCAAATCGCGCAAGCGTGGCGGTTGTTCGTGAAGTGTAAGAGGGGCTTTTAAAACTTTAAACACCCGATTAATTTTGGAAGACTGAGTTGCCTTATAGAAGGTCTCGACATTATCTAAGCACCGACCTGATTCAACAAATTCCTTTGTTAATATGGCTACAAGAATAGCCGCGTTGTTAAGGGCAGGAGCGGTGGCGGTATCAAATTCTGACTTGAGCACGATGTTAGGTTTGGAACCCAATACCTGCAACAACATTAGCTCAAGAAATTTTTTGAATTGCGACACCCAACCCAATTCACTTTTTTGAGCTGCCTCATTATCCTTTTCGGCAAACGTGATTAGTACATCAATATCAAAAGCCATATTCAAAAATTAAAGTGCTGGTTGGGTTTGTTTTTCAGTAATGTTATGAATCAGTCCTTGTGCCAATTCGTGATGGCTGGCAAGCACAAAGTAGAAATCGACTAAGCTGATTTTGAAAATAACTGTGCGTTCGCGAGCAAGCACTTCAGTGATAGTAGGAGTTGGGCCTTCCTGAAAAAGGTCGCCAAACACACTACCCGGTTTCATCTCCATTACCTCTGTTTCTCCATTCTTCAACACAGCTTCACCATGAGCCATGATAAGAATGGGCATTTCTTCTTCTGTAATAGCAAGGTGTTCGTTTGGTTTTAATGTGACAGGTAAAATCTTATCAGCTAAATCACTTAACACTTTACCTTGAATGTGATTGAACACGGGTATCTTTTTAATCAACATGACCATCTCTATAAAGAGGAAGAAGCCATCATCCAATCCAT
>JBBSBG010000559.1:0-1943 GCA_038251495.1 Cytophagales bacterium | reverse complement strand
AGATTTGTTAGACTCCCCAGGATGCTGCTTTTTTGAAAGACGGCAGAATAGCCAAATTTTGGTTTGCGATCCTGGTCAAGCAGCATCGTAAATCCAATTCCTTGACCAAGCCCACCTACATTCGCATTGTAGATACTTACCCTGGGAGCGTTAGGGAAGCTTCCACCAGCGGTGGCGCCAAGGCTAAACACATCTCTGGTTACAACAGTCAGATCAACAGAATCGGTTCCTTCAACGGGTTCAACTACAATGCGACTATCAAGAATAAAAGCTTTATCTCGAAGGAAGCGTTCATTGTCTGCAAGTTGAACAGGATTTAAAGGTTGATTTGGTTCGATAAAAAGATGCTCGCGAATAGTTCGCTGGCGGGTATCTGTATGAATGGCGTTGGCTACCTTAGCAACCGTATTCATTACTTTCTTTTGGCTATCATAAATAGATCTTTCAAATCCTATTTGTTCGATATTAATGTTGCGGATTATTTTGCCTGCGAACTTTTCATAGGTATCAATACTTTTAACATTAACTATAGTGTCGCCCGGATTTGTTGAGATAAATTTCAATCCTTCCTTGAACGCCCTTTTATGGATAGGCTCTTTATCAATTGAATCTTTCTTTACCTGTGCATGAACCTGCAAAGCAATCAGTACAGCCCATAAAAAAAAGATGATTTTTCGCAATTGAAATTAATTTCTTACAAAGATCACATTTTTTGCTATCAATGATTATTAACCTTTGTTCAGGAGTATTTTAATTATTAATTTTCTACTCAAACTAATCAGACTATATGAAAAAAATCGCGATACTTTTCGCTGTCTTGTTAATGAGTTGCGGTGGCGTTAAGATAAAAGGAGTCACCTCGGCTAGTAATTTTGCTCTATCAAATTATAAGACATATAATTTCTATGAGGTGGATGCAGAAGGTGATGCCCTAAGCGACAACTATAAAGAAAATCTTGAATTGGTTAAGACAGCAGTTTCAAAACAAATGGTGTTAAGGGGACTCACCCAAACTTCTGGTAGTCCTGATTTATTGGTGAATATTGGGGCAGTAGTCTCGGAAGAAATTCAAACACGTGAAACAAGTTTTGCTAATCCGGCCGATCGCATGGCATACATGGGTCAAAGAAATTATAGCTGGCAAGTGGGTGAAGTTGAAGTTGGCAGATATCGTGAGGGCAGTGTTACATTAGATTTAGTTGATAGCCGATCAGTTAAGTTATTATGGCAAGGTTCGGCCGATAGCATATTGCCTACAAAAGAGAAAAACCTTCCAGCACTCATTGACTCAGGGATAGCAAAATTATTTGAGAAGATTAAGTAAAGATAAAAGGCCCTGAAATCCAGAGCCTTTTTCTTTTGAATGACTATTTTAAATACCCTATCGCACGGCAATGCCGAAGCCGACATTCAACATGTTATACTTTGATAAAGTATAATCTCCATGAAGTGTAAACACAGCAAACTTCAACCGGATTCCTCCGGTTGCCCGCACTCCTGTAGTCGAGAAATCAAGGTTTACTGGATCAGTTGCATCTACAGTACCATCCAAGTCATAGGTTCCTTTCATGGCTAAGTTTGATTTTGCAATATTATAACCAACACCACCATACACAGTAAGGACTGAAATTTTCTTAGAGATTAAAACTTGAATGGTTGTAGAGTTAAATTCTATTTCAGCACGTTGATTTGCTCCCGCTGTTGCATTTATCTTTTGTTCAGCCTTCATGTGGGTATAGCCAACAAATGCAGAAAGATCAAACGGAAGCGCTTTTACGCCCGGTATATATTGTTTTACATCGTGCATAACACCAATTCCAAAAAGATTAAATTTTAAATCGCCTGCGGTTAGTGTAGGTGCGAATCTTATTTTTAAATCAAACCCCTTTGGAAGCCCAATTCCTAAATTATAAATGGGTACAGGTAACGCATTGGCAATTTTT
>JBBSBG010000558.1:0-1957 GCA_038251495.1 Cytophagales bacterium | reverse complement strand
CAAGAAGTTTCGGCTCGCATTACAATTGTAAGTGGCTTAACCTTTGGGCAAACGCTTGCGCATAAATATGGCAATGGAAATGTACGATGGATCAAATGGCTGGTGGCTATGCCTGTGTTGCTTGGTTGCGCGGCCTATCAAGCCGGAAATATATTAGGCGCTGTTTCTGGTATGTCATTGCTTTTGCCAGGGGATGCAAAGTGGTATACGCTAGCGGTTACACTCTTTGCTAGTTTTATTTTATGGAAAGGCGGCAGTAAAACTCTTTCGCTTTTGATGACTATTTTGGTCGGGATGATGGGAATTGCTTTTTTGACCTTAGCATTTCAATCAAACTTTCTTTTTTTTGAAATAATTAAAGCGGCAACTATTCCAGTAATCCCAAAAGAGGCTGAATTACTTGCGCTGGCACTCATCGGCACCACAATAGTTCCTTATAGTATTTTCATAGGGTCAGCCATTAGCAAAGGACAAACTGTATCTTTAATGCGATTGGGATTATTTATTTCTGTTCTTATTGGCGGACTTATTACTGCGTTGATTATGATTGCTGGCTCCCTCACGGGAAGTTTTTCCTCTTTCGGTGAACTTGCCCTTAACTTAAACGATCAAATGGGTAGCGTTGGAAGTTGGGCATTAGGTATTGGTTTGTTTGCGGCCGGGCTTTCATCTGCAATCACATCGCCTTATGCTGCTTCACTTATTGCTTCTACCGTGCTTGGTTCTGATAATAAAAAAACAATTAGTGCAGTTTGGATGGTTGTGTTACTTGTTGGTTTCCTTTTCGGGATTAGCGGTGTAAAACCAATTCCAGTAATTCTAGTAGTGCAAGCGTTGAATGGATTTGTGCTTCCGCTGTTGGCTTACTTTCTAATTCTATTAGTTAATGATTCGAATGTAATTCCACAAGCTCAGCGCCATACTGTATGGTACGATGGTATTTTGGTTTGCATTTTTGGCGCGACCTTATTGATAGGATTAAATAATGTTGACAAAGCGATAACCAGTGGGTTTCAACTGGCAACCAGTCATTTTAGTTTGGTTGTGATTGCAACGGGTGGCGCCTTACTAACTTTAATTATTCAATTAGTGCAAGTAAGGAAAATTTAATCAAGTATCTTTTTAACCACAGTGCGCACGGAGGAATACACACTAAGAAATCATTTTTTGTGATCCCCGTGAAAAAACTTAACCACACGGGTCGCAAAGGCCACACAAGGTGCGCAAGGAATCTTTACCTTAATGAATCTTCTTTGTGATCTACGTGTCTGCGCACCGTTGTGCTTCGGCACGCAGGTGTGGTGAAAATTTTACTGAACTGAAATATTTACCGTTTCAATTTTGCTCACTTCTTTAAGCTCACCTTTTTTATAAAGTTCTGCCAGTTGTGTGATCTGAGTATCACTTGTAGGAGCGTAGTTCACATAATCTAAAAACAGGATTCCGTTCACTCGGCTGGGATTGTACGCTTTACGAAAGCGGTATTCAATGCCCTTTCCTTCCTCGAAAGAATAAGCTAAATAGTCAATCGTGAAATCTTTTTTATTAATCCAGTAAACGAAAACATCTTCAAAATCTTCGCCACCACCTTCTTCGCCAAACGTTACTTCAATTATGTATTGTTCTTTGCCATCAATCTGAGTCTCGCCAAGAAGTTTTTTCTTTACGGAAGTATCGTTTAGTCCATATGGCAATAGCGCAAAGTAAATAACTGAGTTAACAGAGGAGGTATATTTTGTTTTCATGGAATCCAAAACGTCAACCTCGGCACCGTTTACCTCTCTTCTAAATCCATCGTTCGATAAAAAATCGTGCGTTGTTTGAGTTGAATCTTTTGTAATTCGTTCATAAGTATATTGGCCTCCATTTCGGGTGGTCGCATAATGTCGATCACGAAAGTCAAATTCTATTTTTGAGTTTAAATATTTATCACCACCCGAAGCAGCAATTGCCTTGT
>JBBSBG010000557.1:0-1963 GCA_038251495.1 Cytophagales bacterium | reverse complement strand
TCGAGTTTGCAGATTTGAACGAGCCTGTTCTTGCAGGTCGTTTGAATCCTTGACGCCCACCTTGCTGCTGTGGTTTAGGTGCCACCACAGGACTATTCATGGCGGATTGACTTAATGGATATGGGTTGTCTTGTGCTAAAGGCACAGATTTTCCAATCAACTTCTGAATATCTTTTAAGTAAGCCCTTTCTTCCGCATCACAAAAAGAGATGGAAATTCCACTTGCACCTGCGCGGCCTGTGCGACCAATGCGATGCACATACGTTTCTGGAATGTTTGGCAATTCGTAATTGATCACGTGCGATAGCTCATCGATGTCAATACCTCGGGCAGCAATATCCGTTGCAACAAGCACCCGGGTTTTTTGCGATTTGAAATTTGACAATGCGCGTTGACGTGCATTCTGAGATTTGTTACCGTGTATTGCTTCTGTAATAATTCCGGCACGATTCAAGTCTTTCGCAACACGATCAGCACCATGCTTGGTGCGTGTAAATACAAGCGCAGTGTTTATTGAATCATCTTTTAACAAATGGAGTAGGAGTAACCGTTTGTTATTCTTATCAACAAAATAGATTTCTTGTTTTACTGTGTTTGCTGTTGACGAAACCGGAGTTACTTCAACCCGCACCGGGTTTGTTAAAATAGTTGCAGCCAGTTTGGAAATTTCTGCCGGCATAGTAGCTGAGAAGAAAATAGTCTGGCGTTTTGCTGGTATTTTAGTGATGATCTTTTTTACATCGTGAATAAAGCCCATGTCTAACATGCGGTCCGCCTCATCTAATACAAACGTCTTCAATTGATCAAGTCGCACATAGCGCTGATCCATTAAGTCGAGTAAGCGACCAGGTGTTGCAATAAGGATGTCAACTCCGGCACGCAACGCATCTGTTTGAGAACGTTGTGGCACACCGCCAAAAATTACAGTATGCTTAATGCGCAGAAGTTTTCCATAAGCCGCAAAACTTTCACCAATCTGAATGGCTAGTTCGCGGGTTGGCGTTAAGATCAAAACTTTAATACCGGGAGCGGCTTTTTTATAAAGCTCATCCTGATGAAGCAGTTGAAGAATAGGAATTGCAAATGCTGCAGTTTTTCCGGTACCTGTTTGGGCACAGCCCAATAGGTCTTTACGTTCCAGCAAAACTGGAATAGATTGTTCTTGGACGGGGGTGGGTTTTGTATAACCTTCCGCCTTGAGAGCCTTTAATATAGGCTCAATTAAATTTAATTTTTCGAATGACATTTTTTAATTGTAGTGATACACGGAGTCCGTGTACTCATTTTTAGTTTGACGCCTCTTGGCTCGAATCCGCCTTGAGCGGCTACGCAGAAAGTACTTTTCTGCGGGAATTTGGAGGAGTGATGCGCAAAGATAGGAATTTAATCAGGATATACCATCATCAGCGTTGATGTTGCTCGTAGGTTTGAAGAAAAGCTTTGGGTCTGGGCTCAATAATTTCATTCGCGCGGTAAAACTCAAACATACTACACGCATCGCGCGAAACATTAACTGCCAGATCAGGTTTGTAAACATCGATCATTAACGCAGTAAGCCGAGCTTGAGTCTGGGTTGAAGAGAAATCTCAAAAAGAAAATTATTTTGCAGCATGAAGAAAGATGATTTAAGGAGTTTGGATTTACTGCGGGAGGTAACGCAGGATTTGTGGAGACCTGAACTTGAGAAAACTTCTTCAAGATTTCACATCACAATTGCCTGGGTGGCAGTGATCGTTGATCCAATTTTTGCCTTGACGGACTATTTCAATATTCCGGACAGTTGGGAAACTTTATTGGCAATCCGACTGTGTGTTTCAGCTATTACGTTGCTTGTTCTAAGTATCAGGAAGCGTTTTGAACTACCGTCATTTGTTGTAGCCGCCATTCCCTTTTTGTTGATCTCTCTTCAAAATGCGTATGTGTATAGCGTAATTGACATCGAGCATATTCTGGGACAAAACCT
>JBBSBG010000556.1:0-1973 GCA_038251495.1 Cytophagales bacterium | reverse complement strand
TTCTTTTGCTTTAGCAAATTCATTTAAAGAAAGTAGCAAGGTTTTAAATTTATGTACTCGCTCATTTTCATAGATAGGATGCGAAACACATTGACGAATTGCATATTCTGTTTCTGGATTAATTGCAGTAACAGAATCAAGCGAGTGCGAAAAATTCTCAAGAAAATTTTTGCCGCCAATTGTTATTGGCAAATGCTTTGAAAAAGTTGATTCAAATTCCTGAGCGGAGATGTTGCAGAGATATCCTTTATAGGGCAGTTGAGAAAACCTCTGCTGAAGTTTAGCTTTCAAAATTTCTTCACCAGATACTCCCAGCGAATTTGCTATTATGGTATAACCCATAAAAGCCGCACACCGAACATCCGAGTAGGAGGACCCGGAAACGGAATGCCGCACGCCACTATCTATTCCAATAAAGAAAATTCCTTCTGGGATTGAAATAGGCTTTTCAACAAGGTCGGGCTGACATATTATTGGCAGCAGCTTTTTAGGCTCACCCAGGTAAGAAGCCAGTTGATCCATCAATCCACAAGGCGCACCAACAATTAAATTCTCAACGCGTTGTGCAAGTTTTGGTAATTCAGTTCCAGAAAAGAAAACGTCAAATGCTTCACTCAGTGCTTTTAGGGTAGCAACTTCAATGGAGGCCGAGGAGGAAACTCCTTTACCAAGCGGTACTTCAGAAGTTATATTAAAATCAGCACCGGTAAATTCAATTCCTTTTTCTTTTTGCAAAGCGAGCGCACATCCAAGCACATAACCAATCCAACCATCGGATTTAAGTTGTTTAAATTTTGCTTTTGCGAAATCATAATCAACAACGTTCTTTTTTAAGAAATCCCGATAGTCAACATTGACTGAAGGAATTTTGTCGGCACCACTTATACTTTCAAGACTGCATTGATAGTCGCTTCGTAAAGTAACTTTCACAACGGTCTTTTGAGAAAGTGGCATTTGTAAAACGAGGGATCCAGAATAGTCTCCAATTCCACCCATTACATCTAGACGTCCTGGTGCTGACGCAAAGTAATTTTTAAGTATTGGATTTGTCACCTTTCCAGATCGTATTCATTCAAATTAATACGTAACAACTCGGCAGCTTTGTCTTCGGGCATGGTATCGGCCATAAAATTGCCGGCACCAATTTCCGGACCGGCTAAGTATTTGATTAATCCCGGCTGACGATACGGTGGTTGTAACCAAAGATGCATTCTGAAATTTTCATAAGACTTACCATCAATAGGGGCTTGCATAATTGACATCACATAAGGGAAGTCCATTTTAAAATTCATGTCCATTCTACGCACAACCTGATGAAAAACGGAAGTGAGATCATGTAGCTCTTGTTCGGAAAGAGAACTGATATGTTGATGGTTTCCTTTTGGGAAAATCATTACTTCATAAGCATAGCGTGCAAAAAAAGGAATGAAGGCGATAGCCCAGTCATTTTCGGCAAGTATTCTTAGTCCAACTGCTTTTTCTTGCTTAATGATTTGCTCGAATATATTTTGCTTATGCTGCTCAGTGTATTGGTTAGCTACTTTGATTTGCTGATCAACCAGCTTTAGTGTAAAATCTGTAGCATAAATCTGACAATGAGGATGGGGATTACTCACACCAACTGCTTCGCCTTTGTTTTCAAAGATTAGAACTGATTTTATTACTGGATTTTCTGCCAGCTCTTTAGTCTCGTGTTGAAAGGATTCAAAAACCTTTACAACCCGATCTAACTTCATTTGCGATAAACTAATGTTATGTCGGGGGTCATAACAGATTACTTTTGCTATGCCTTTGGCATTCGCTTTTTTGTAGAGATGATCACTATGGCTATTGGCAACTTCAGGTGAATCCATTCCCACAACAGGATGGTCATTATTAAAAATGAAAACATCTTTGTAGTCAGGGTTTACATTACCATGAATCCTTGGATTACCCGGGCACAAATAGCATGTTGGATCATACTCTAAAGAAGC
>JBBSBG010000555.1:0-1986 GCA_038251495.1 Cytophagales bacterium | reverse complement strand
CAGGGAAAACTTGTGCAGTTGTGGTATAAGAGGATTTATAATTTCTCATATAAATTCTTTTTCGATCACGATATGGCAATGGAAGTGGCGCAAAAGACTTTCATAAGCATGCATAAAAATATGGACGGATTGCAAGAAGTTACCCGCTTTCGCTCGTGGCTTTATACGATAGCAGTTAATTACTGTCGCGAGGAGTTGAGAAAAAAGAAAACCCGCAGGTCTGTTTCGCTGCACGATTTAAAGCCGGGTGAGACGGAAGAAAGTTATCGTTGGGAAGCGACCAGTGGAAGGAATGAGAATCCTGAAAAGCAGCTGCGCCACACTGAACTATCAGATCTTTTACAAACATGTTTATTGGAGTTGAGTGACGAGCAAAGAGAAGTTGTGATTATGAAAGAGTATGAAGGATTGAAGTTTAGAGAGATAGCAGAGGCTCTTCAAATTTCGGAGAACACGGTTAAGTCTAGGATGTATTATGGTTTGGATGGCTTGAAGCGAATTTTGGAAAGAAGGAATATTACTAAAGAAACAATAGGTTATGAATTATAAACCAGACGAAAGCACCCTAATCGCTTATTTGTATGGTGAGTTGGATGCAAAAGAGACTGAAAAGGTAGTAGCGTACTTAAATCAGAATCCGGGCGAGGCAAGAAAACTGCAACAACTTAGCGATGTGCAGGGAATTTTGAATCATGTGGAGGATCAGGAGGTGATTGCACCCCCTGTTTTTATGGATTCGGATAAACATGCATCGCGATTTTGGCAAAGCAACTATTTTAAAACTGTAATAAGTATTGCCGCCTCGTTTTTGCTTTTGCTTGTTGCGGCAAAATTGATTGGTCCTGAGATCAGGTATTCGAATGGTGAATTGCGAATAAGTTTTAAAGAGCAGAAGCAAATTGAAAAACCTCTTGAACAACCGATACCACCTTTACTCACCCCGGTTGATGTGCAGGATATGATCAACAACTCTTTGGTAAGGAATAATGAAATGATTGCAACAGAGTGGGAGACCAACAATAAAAGAATACAAGCCTCCCTTCGAAACAATCTTTCTTCTAATTCTGCCAAGATTGATGAATTGATGAAAGTGACTTCCAAGGCTTCGCAAGATCAGGTGCGGAGTTTTGTGGCAAGTATGCAAGCTGACAATAGAAAAATAATGAGTGATTACATGCAACTCTCAGCTAAAGATCAAAAAATATATGTAGAGAGTTTGTTAGTTGATTTTTCAAAATACCTTCAGGAACAACGCAAACAAGATTTAGTTTTCTTTCAAAGCCGCATGAGCAGCATGGAAAAGAATAGTGATCAGTTTAAACAAGAAACCGAGCAGATTCTGGCTAGTATTATTGCCAACCCGGACGCGGCCATTAAAAAAGTAAATAATTATTAATTTAAAGATATATGAAAAGAGCAGCAAGATTTTTAAGGATGATGGTGGTGAGTTTGCTTTTGGTTAGTAGCACGTACGCTCAGAAAAAAATAGACGAAGATCGCATGCTTCGGGATATTGAGGTGACAGAAAATATTCTGAGCACCTTGATTAAACAGCAATTTGATAAACGTTCGTTTTTTCCAATGGAAATTACCGGTGAATACCGCGAAGGTCATGGAGTGACCTATCGATTGCCTTACGAGTTTAATGGACCCATGGTTTGGGGTATGGGTCAGTCTGCGGACGTGGCTGTATTGGATGGTCTGCTAAGTGGGAATTATTCATTTAAATTTCCAGGAGAAGATGCTGATTTTGCCCGAGTTTATGACAGCGAGGGGCGTTTGCAAACTGAAACTGCTACTGGACTTACTACAACAAGATCAAGAAATAAAGTTAATACAGATAGTATGCGAAACGCATCAACAGTTAAAACAATTGAAGCCTGTAAAGATTTTTTGGCAGAGTATGGAGACTTGATAACACAATTGTCACCAAATGAAAAGATACTAATAACTAACCGTGGTGATGGTGAGCGCATTTGGTATGGT
>JBBSBG010000554.1:0-2011 GCA_038251495.1 Cytophagales bacterium | reverse complement strand
GTTTACGTTGTTGTTAGGGTTCATTACTTCAATCCGGCTACCGGAAACATGGATTGGCACGATGGCATAGGGGCGGCACAACTTCAAACAAAGAGCGGCACAAGTGCGGCTGACCTGATAAACATCAACAACGGGGCTATATCAATGGCTTTCCCAATAGCTAAAACGGTAGCCATAAAGGACGCTACAGATCACTTCGGTAACTTATTTGGGTGTAATTTGAACAGGAAAGATACCATCCCATTTCAGGCAGACGAACAACTAATTAGAAAAACCAATAAAGAAAAACTCAATGCTAAAAATAATTAATCGCTACATTTTTGAATCAAAAAACGATTGGGCAGAAATTCGTAAGGACTTGTTCACAGCCTCACGGATCAACGAAATAATGGCCAACGCTAAAAGGTTAATGACTCCTGATGAATTAATCCAGTGGGTAAAGGATAATCCAAAGAGTAAGGCCAAATATACTGAGGATGAAAACTGTATTTCGGACGGGGCAATTACCTACATCTTAGAAATCATTCAGAGGTTAGAGGGCGCGCCTAAACCTGAATATCATTCCTTCGCAATGGATTGGGGTAATGAAACTGAACCATTGGCCGCTATCAAGTATTGTGAAATGAATGGCTTTGATATTGAATCGGATGATGTGATTTATACAAGCATTGGAGGTACTGTTTTCTTTACTGGTGATGATCTTTTAGGGGCTACTCCTGACCTAATATTACCTAATAAGGTGGCGCAAATTAAATGTCCTGAAAGTTCTACCCATTTACGCTACAAACTGTTTTTGAATGAGGACAATTTTAGGGATGAAGAACCAAAGTATTACGATCAGGTTCAATTAGAAATGATGCTTTGTGAGAAGGATGAGTGCGATTTCTTTTCATACGATCCGCGATTCAAAAGAGAGGTTATGCAAACCCACACGATACAAATAAAAAAAGATGCTGATCGTCAAAATCAGATTTACCGAAAGGCTAAATTATGTAAAGAGAAAATGAATGAATTTATAAACCAATTACCAAAATAATCATGGCAGACAAGAAATTTATCGGAAGAACAAAGGAGGGTAAATACCCTGACCAAGTTGAAATCGTATTGCAGCAAAAAGACATTGATCTTTTGATTGCAAACATTAACGACAAAGGATATGTAAATATTCGAGTTAATAAAGGAAAGGAGTCTGGAAAGCCTTACGCTGAGATTGTATGAGCCTAAAGATATTACTACAATGGGTTATTATTGCCTTAATTTTATGGCTGTTTATCTTGATGCTGTTTTCATGTGCCGCGAGCAAAATTCCTCACCGTCCCAGATATAACCACTGGGCTAAACCTGTAAAGCTATGAAAGACAAAGAGATTCTAACGCCTTGTAATGGTAAGATAGACCAACGTGTTAGCCGTAGTTTTCTTGGTTTATTTATGCACTACGACAATGGGGATATGATTAATATTCAAGATTTGCCTAAAGCAGATTATGAAAACTTTCTCGAACAAATGAATACTTTAAGGATGGCATATATTACATTGATTAGTCGTCCTTAAAACAAATAAAATACGAAGCACCTGAATTATTCGCAAAAGAACAAGAAACTATGACAAAGTTAGACCTAATTGAAAAGACATCAGACACCAGCGGACTAAGCATAAAAGAATGCAGGGGAGTACTTGACCACCTTTTACACCACATACAACACGCAATGATAATAGGGGAACCTATGTATTTGAGGGGTTTTGGAACGTTTAAGCCGATAGTAAAGAAGGAGAAGATAGGCCAGAACATTACTGCGAGAACTCCTGTCATTATTCCAGCTAAGAACTTTCCAAAGTTTATTCCTAGTGCTTATCTTTTACATAAAATGAATAAGAAATGAGAAGAGAATCACAAAACAAGGCTATCGCTAAACACCTCAAGGCAGGTAAAAAGATTAGCCCGTTAATGGCGTTGAAGTTGTACGGCTGTTATCGCCTTGCAGCGAGAATTTTTGATATTTCCAACCCACC
>JBBSBG010000553.1:0-2031 GCA_038251495.1 Cytophagales bacterium | reverse complement strand
GGGCCTTGACTGGATTAACGGTGGACAGTTTCCCAACAAAATGAATTCAGTAAATGATATTGTTGATGTTGCTGAATATTTTGTGAAGAATAATATCTCTTCTTCCACTAAGCAATTTATAATGGGCGCAAGTGCCGGAAGCTTTTTGGTAGGTAACAGTATCAACCAACGCCCCGATTTATTTGCCGGGGGTATTTTTCAGGTGGGTCTTCCTGATCTTATTACTCATCGCGATGCAGCCTATGCGCGAGAACGCGGCAGTGTGGGTGACATTGCTACAAAAGAAGGATTCGAATCCATGTATAGTTTAAGTGCACTGTATCATATTCCTGATAATAAAAATCTACCTGCTATGCTGGTCGTTCATGGTGGAACAGACTACATTATTAGTATAACAGGTCCTGCACGTTACATAGCCACGCTACAACAAAAACAAAAAGGTACGCGTCCCCAATTATTTTTTGTCGACTGGGATGCAGGCCATGTTGGTGCTTCCCTTGACGAAACTATTGGCACACTAAAATTTATGCTGTGGCAATCGGGGCATAAAGATTTTCAGATAGAACAAAGTAAAAAGTAAATTCTATTCACAAAATAAAAACGATGGAAACAACATTAAAAGCTGAAACAATAAATTATAAGAACTTTCATCTATGGATGTTAGTACCCTTTGCAATTTCAATTCTTGGCTTTTCGTACAGCTATTATTCTAAGCTATCGCTGGCCACTTTTCACCAGCATGTGCATGGCATATCGGCAACGCTTTGGTATATCTTAGTCATCGTGCAACCTTATTTAATTACCCGCAAGCAAAACGTTCAAACACACAGAATGCTGGGTATGGTTGCGCTAATTCTAGCGGGGATTGTAGCGGGTAGTGCACTTACCATCATACCTAAAAATATTGACAATATTGAAGAACTAGATGTCAATGGTTTTTTTAATCCAACCTTTGCATACTTCGCTACCTTTCTAGATTTTGTTCTGGTATCACTTTTTGTTGTAAGCGTAGGTTTAGCAATAGTTAACATTAAAAGAAAAAACCTTGCAGGTCATGTTCAATGGTTAATGGCTTCGGTATTTTTTGTACTCTCACCTGGCTTGGCAAGAATGATGGGGATAATATGTATAGTAGCCAATAAAGGAAATCTTGAAGGTATCTCACTGGAGATATTGTCTGTTCCTACCATGATCGTAATGTTGTTGATTATCATTTTTTTCTATTACAAATATGGCAGTTTCAGGCATGTATCATTTAAGCTTTTAGTGGTAAGTCAAATACCCGCTTTATTCGTGTCACAAATAGGAAATAGTGAGTTCTATAGAAATCTGGCGGAGTCTGTTTTTAAATAATCGAATGATTTAAAAACGTACTCAGATTTTTGCCATGCTATTCATTTCTCGGTAAAAAACAAAACACAAAAAATATGAAACATCTATTAATTTTTATTTTCGCAGCTATTCCACTACTTACATTGGCACAAGAGCCAAAACCAGAGGGCACATTGCCGCCTAATCCAGAGGTCTTACACCTGCTGAAGCGCTATGGAGAAGCATTTGAGTTAAGAGAAGTTGCCGAACGAGATGCTAAACGCAAGAAATTGGTATCTCCTGGATATTTTTATCATGGTATCGATGGGGCACCCATCGGATTAGAAGGATTGACAAAGCGACAGACAAAAAACGACTTTAAAGTTTTTGCTGATTCAACCTACGATGAAGTATTGTATCAATATGAAAACACTGCCGTATTAATCTTTAAGGAATGGCAACATCTAACAGATAAAGGTGTAGAAAAAGAAGTAACGAACTCGGTGCTGATATTAATGGGGAAAGAAAATAACAAGTGGGTGGTGATTGCTGATATTATAGGAATGAAACCAAAAGTTTCCGTGCAAAATAATTCTGGTAAGAATTAAAACTTAGTACAATGAAGAACTTACTCATATTGTTTATTGCAATTAGCAGCTTTAAGCTCTCTGCTCAACCAATTGTCATCAACAAAATCGACCTCGACAAAAAGATTGATTC
>JBBSBG010000552.1:0-2032 GCA_038251495.1 Cytophagales bacterium | reverse complement strand
TGGAAAGGAGACCCAGCCTTTTCAAACTTACATTACATATTTCGACAGTCGATTTATTATTTTAGTCACCACTATTTTACCTGGCGTGGCGTTCAGGCTGAGTGAACGACTGAAAATCTGGATTTGTCTGGGTTCTACCTTTCTTTGCCTAATACTGTTTGACCCTATACACAATGCGCTTGGGTTAGGTTACTTTCAGCACGGCTTTGATGTGGTTTCCTATTATTATATTAATTACATAACGCTGATTTGTTATTTCGCGCTGCTATTCGGTGTTGCTACTTTAAAAGGTATTACTGAAAAGGCCGAAGAACAAGCGCGTGACTCACTTCAGAAATTAAATGAAGTAAACGACCAACTGGTGATTAAAAATTCTGAATTGATTCAATTGAATTATGCTATGGAGGTGCGCACTGCAATGGCCGTGCAACAGCAGGAGGAGATTAAGGCTAGCCGCGAATTAGTAAAGGACGCCAATAGGTTGATCAGTGAACAGCAGGAAAAATTGGTAAAGGTGAATGAAAAGCTTGAGGAGAGAGTTAAAGAAACAAATGCTAACTTGATTAAAAGCAACGATGAATTGGTGCGTCACAATAATGAGCTGCGGCAGTTTTCTTATACCATATCACATAATCTGCGTGGTCCGGTGGCTCGTTTATTAGGGTTGACAGATTTATTCAGCAAACCTATTGCCCTTGAGGAGCGCGAAGTAATTGCTCAAATGATTCGTAAATCCGGATTTGAGCTGGACGAAGTGCTTAAAGATTTAAGTTTGATCATTGATATTCGTAACGATCTCTATCAGGTTCGTGAAAAAATTTCTTTTGAAGAGGAATGGCAGAAGACGCTGGTTGTTCTTGGTGATCAGGTTCATCCATCTTATAAAATTGGGGGTGATTTTGAGGAAGCACCTTTTGTGTTTTCATTGCGTGCTATGATTCAAAGCATTATTTTCAATCTGTTGAGCAACGCTATAAAGTATCGCAACCCTGAAAATGATTTGCAAATCTCGGTCAAGACGTATAATTCAGAAAATAATATTGTGTTGCGTGTAAGTGATAACGGACTAGGGTTTAATCTTGAAAGTCAGCGCGAAAATCTTTTTCGGTTATACAGAAGATTTCACACACATGTGGATGGAAAGGGGTTAGGACTTTATCTTGTAAAAACTCAAGTTGATATCCTGGGTGGAAATATTGAAATTGAGACAGAGATTAATCGTGGCACAACATTTACAATTATGTTGCCAACACCACAAGATGTAAGTAAACAAATATTTTTTGAGAGTGAGGCAGCTCAGATTTATTATGACGCAGGACTTAATAATACCGTTATTATCTGGAAGCGAAAAATAACCTCAATAGAATATCGCAGGGCATTTCAGGCTGTGTTGCATACACTAAAAACTTATCATACACCAGGCTGGATAGCTGACCTAAGATTTCAAGGACAAGTTGAAACTGAGCTGCAAATTTGGTTTTTGAACACGGTAATTCCGGAAGCTGTTCGCTGCGGACTAAAGCGAATTGCGGCCATAGGTTTTAGTGATCCTGTCAGAAAAGAGTATTATGATCGCATGATCTTGAAAACGAATGATCAGGGAATTGTTTTACAAGTTTTTGAATCGTTGGAGGAAGCCGTTGCTTGGATGGAAGGATTTAAGCAACCTGTAAAAGCTAGTCTGGTATAAAAGTATAGCTATTAGTTTTCTTTAAAATATTTGGTAAGAACCTGTATAATTAAGTATTCACTAACCTCTTTATAAAATCATGCGTTCGGTTAACAAGTTTGGTCTCGTAGCTTTTGTTTTGTTATTACTTGCCGGAGTTACTTTCTTCTTTTTAAAGAAAGAGCTACCCAAGCTTTACATAAACGAGTTTATGGCAAACAACACAACTTGCTGCCCCGATGGAACCAGCTCAAACCCAGAGTTTGACGATTGGATTGAGATTTATAATGGCGGGGATGTTGCCATCGACCTTGGTGGCATGTACTTCTCACAAAACAAGAAAAATCCATTGAAACATTTAGT
>JBBSBG010000551.1:0-2045 GCA_038251495.1 Cytophagales bacterium | reverse complement strand
TATGTGAAATGACTCAGATTGGCCTAAACGTACCGCCTGGCTTTGTAGTTACTACAGAAACGTGCCTCACCTACCTCGCTGAACCCGATAGAAAATTACCAGCTGGAGTAATGGAGCAGGTCAAACTCCACATGGTTGAGCTTGAAAAAGCCACCGGCAAAATATTTGGCAATCCAGAAAGCCCATTACTTGTTTCCGTGCGATCTGGTTCCGCTATGTCCATGCCCGGGATGATGGACACCGTTCTTAACCTTGGCTTAAATTCAAAAACTTTAAAGGGGCTGATAAAGCAAACCAACAATGAGCGATTTGGCTATGACGCTTATCGCAGATTTATTCAATTGTTTGGCAAAGTTGCGTTAGGCGTGCCTGATGAAAAATTCGATAAACACTTTGAAGAAGTAAAAAAGAAAGCGGGTGTGTTGGTGGATGTGGGTCTTGGTACCGAAGACCTTATTGAAATCAGTGATCGCTTTTTAAAAGTCGTTCATGAACATACAGGAAAGCCGTTTCCGGAAGACGTATATGAGCAACTTGAAATTGCTATTAAAGCAGTATTCAATTCATGGATGGGCAAGCGGGCTATTGATTACCGCAGGGAATTTAAAATTACTCCCGACAAGGCCAACGGTACGGCTGTCAATGTCGTAACCATGGTGTTTGGAAATATGGGTAATGATTGTGCTACTGGTGTTGGTTTTACACGTGACCCAGGCACAGGTGAAAACGTAATGTTTGGAGAATACTTGACTAATGCGCAAGGCGAAGATGTTGTGGCAGGTATACGTACTCCAAAACCGGTTGCTCAATTGGCTAACGAAATGCCAGAACTTTATAAACAGCTGGAAGAATTAAGAAATAAACTGGAGACTCACTACAAAGAAGTTCAAGACTTTGAATACACCATTGAAAAAGGTGTGTTGTATTGTTTGCAAACCCGCAATGGAAAGATGAATACCGTTGCAATGGTTCGCACTTCCGTGGAAATGGTAGCTGAAAAATTGCTTACCAAAGAGCAAGCCTTGTTGCGCGTCAACCCTGACGTATTGGAACAATTGCTTCACCCTCGGTTAGACTCTTCACATAAAGCAGAACCACTTGCTCACGGTCTTCCTGCTTCGCCAGGTGCAGCATCGGGTCATGTTGTTTTTGATGCCGATCGTGCAGAGTTGCTTGGTAGAGCCGGAGAAAAAGTGATACTGGTTCGCGAAGAAACGAAGCCCGAAGACATTCATGGATTTTTTGCCGCGCAAGGTATTCTCACCAGTCGTGGTGGAAAAACCTCACACGCAGCGGTGGTCGCTCGAGGCATGGGCAAACCTTGCGTAGCTGGAGCCGAAGGAATAAAGGTTGATGTAAAACTACGTCAAGCTGAGATAGGCGATAAGATTTTACGTGAAGGCGATTACATTACCATTGATGGCGGAACTGGATTTGTTTATCAAGGTGTAATTCCAACTGTAGAGCCTACGTTTTCAGATGAACTTAAAAAATTATTGAGTTGGGCTGATGATGTGGCAAAATTGAAAGTGTACGCTAATGCCGATACACCAGGTGCTGCCGACAAAGCATTAACGTTTGGTGCGATGGGCATTGGCTTATGCCGAACAGAGCGCATGTTTAATGACGTTGATCGTCTTCCAATTGTGGTGGAAATGATTCTGGCAGCTACGGATGCCGAAAGAGAATCTGCCTTGAATCGACTAAAGGATATTCAACGAAAAGACTTTAAAGAAATCTTTACAGCCTTGAAGGGCAAGCCCGTTACGGTACGCTTATTAGATCCTCCCATTCACGAATTTCTTCCTACAGAGGATGTGTTAAGAGATGAATTGGAACACTTGCAAAAACTGAAAGGCACCGTAAGTGGCGTCACAGATTTGTTCAGTAGTTTACGACTACTCAATGCCGATTTAAAAATGGCCGAACGTTCTGCTGAACCATTTACAATGGCAGGTGTGGAGTTGATTGAAAAGGCTATTGAGAAGAAAGGCCAAATGCTTAAAAAAGTTCGGGAGTTGCACGAAGTAAATCCTATGCTCGGC
>JBBSBG010000550.1:0-2057 GCA_038251495.1 Cytophagales bacterium | reverse complement strand
CGAAAATAAAAATGAAGATTTCAAATCTGTTTAAATCGATGGCAGGTGCCCATCGATTTGCGGTGCTACGCTTTACTATTGACCCTAACTCAAAATATTTGGTGGCGTTATGTTTGTTGCCTAATTGGGCTACTGAGTAATTGGAGATTTCGTGGTGGCAGACCACTTTTTTTCGTTTATCAGTGATCACACTTTTTTGCGATGCTTAGCAATTCAATTCGCTATAATTGGACTATCCCAAGCTTTGATATTCAGTCATTTATGTAAGAACATTAAATAATGGCCATGAAACAACTTTCAATGATCACACTTGCGCGAAAAGAAGTGGTCGAGGGTAGCGAAATCTCCAACTATCTCTGAAGTATGCTCCATATATTAATACCGTTGGCAAAGAGCCAGAGCTTGCGGTGGCAAAGGTGGAGGTAGGCAATGTGTGCACTGGTGATGGTCATCTGTTGCTATTATTACAACCCCTGAAGCCATCGCATCATCAGCGTGTCATGAAGGGTGTATTGGTTGTTACTGTAAATTACAAATTCTTTTCTTTCCAACATGCGTAAGGCGGCACTCACTGAGCTGGCAGCACCCAATTGATAAGCACCGAGAAATTGTTGTGCCATGGGGTTGCTCACATTCTCTTCTTTCGCCAAAGCCACAAGTAATTTCCACTGAAAGGAGGTGAGCAATAGCTGGTAGTTTGCAAACTGTGGAGCTTCCTGCAGGAGTATCTCAGTGAATACTTCATTCAATAAAAGATCATTTGCCTTGTCCGATCGACCAAATAATTTATTGCATACCAGCTGCACATAGTAGGTTTGCATGCGTGTCCATTGAAAAATCCGGGCCAGGTGTGCGGGCGATATTTTCTTTTCAGATTTTGTAAAATGTGATTCGATAAACGCACCGTATACCTGCTCCGGCAGCGGGTCGAGCTGAAATAGTTGGGCGCTTCTGTAAAAGGGTCGTGCCTCTTCGCTAAACATGGAAGTCATCATGTTACGGTGGCTGCCACTAAAAATAAAACGCACCATCGGGAAGTCTTGCATCCAGGTACGAAATAATGCTTCTGCATTTGCTTCCGGGTAGTTTACAATTTGCTGGAACTCGTCAAGACAAATCACTACTGGTTTTTTACTTTCCATTAAGAATTTCCCGACCGCTTGAAAAGTTGCTGCAGAGGGTTGAGGGGGGGCAAGGCCGAACGATAACTGAGGCATACCACTAAGTGGATCAAGGCCTACCGTGGCTCCTACAGAACTGATCATTTTCATTAATCCACCGCCAAGGGAAGTGGAGGACTCACCAAATTTTTGGGTGATTGCCGAAGTAATCCGTTTATTGGCATCGTGTAGTGTGGCAGTACCCAACAAATCGATGAAGACACAAGCTGCTTTTTTCTTTGTTTCCAGATGATGGAAGAAATGTTTGAGCAATGCGGTTTTACCCACCCTTCGCCAGGCGTGGATTACAGCGTTGCGTTCGTTATCAAATTGATCTGTTAACCAGGCCAGCTCATTTTCGCGGTCGCAAAAATAGGCAGGGCTATGATAGCCGGATAAAATGAACGGATTGGCTGGTTTTCTCATTTCACAAAGTGCGTTACGTAGTATTCGTTACGTAAAGTTCGTAATATTGATTGAAACTCCAAAATTCTATTGTCTGCTATATAGCACTAATCTTGTGTCTTAAGCCATACCAGATACTTCTCAATCTGAGATACTGCATAGTATGGAGAAATGCTACGAAATCCATTTTAATGCGGCAAGGTTGCCCATGGATTGCTTGAAGGAGAAATTGTAAACGGAAGACATGAGCCGCTTGTTTCTGAAGAGTTGTTCTTGCAGGCAAACAATGTCACGAAAAGAATGGTTTATGGATATAAGCAACTTGAAAAAAATGAAAATGTCCCACTAAGGAATTTTGTTGTCTGTTCAAGATGCGGAACACCGCTAACCGGATACATCGTCAAGAAGAAGAATCTCCATTATTATAAGTGTAATAAGATCGGATGTAAATGCAATCGAAGTGCAGTTGCTATGAATGAGCTATTCGAAAAT
>JBBSBG010000549.1:0-2063 GCA_038251495.1 Cytophagales bacterium | reverse complement strand
CTAAAATAGGTATTGCCGATATTTAATAGTTGACCCGCATAATTCTCGTCTTTTACTTTATTTAATTCATGGGCTTGAATCATAAAGGGTAAGGCTTTTCTATACTGCCCCTGGTTTTTATAAAAAAGACCTGCCGTTTGATAATAATTTATTTTCACTTTGATGTTTGAAGAGTTTTTAGAATTACCTTCTGATAAACTGAGGTAGTAAGTCGCACTATCCAACCGTCCGGAATTTTGGTGTAGTGTTACCAGATACCCAAAAGCCCCACCTCGACCATAGGTTAAGCCCTGCGATTGGGTGACTGCAAGGGCCTGATAGACGTATGATTTCGCCTTATCACTATCCTTTCTGGAATATTCATGAGCAAGATCAAGCAGGGCTTTGATTTCGACTGTATCTTTTTTTTGTAAGTCTACAATTTGTTGCAGGCTATCAATGTATTTACTTTGTCCAATAGACAGAGATGAGCAAAAACATAAGAAAGGAAAAATCAAAATCAGATTTTTCATTTTGATAAGAGTCAATTTTTATTGAAAATACTACTTTTTACATAGCTTGTTATGAAAATTAAATTTCGAAAGCACTTTATCGTTTAAGATACAGATACCCGGTTTTGCTTTCGGAATTATCAAAATCAACTCGATAAAAGTAAGTTCCTGTGGGAAGTTCTTTTCCATCTTTGTTCAAACCAACAAACACCTTGTCATCATTGTTGTAATTATCTATTTCAAAGACTATGCTACCCCAGCGGTTGAATATTGTTACTCGGTTTTCTTTGGTATCAGGTCTTACGTCAATATTCTCAATTACAAATTTTTGATTTTTAGAGTCGCCATTGGCTGAGATGCCATTATAAAAACTCAGTTCTGGCAATACATTTTCCAGAATCACATTATCTAATCCGCCCCCATCTAAAGCGGCAGTGCTGTATTCGCCATTAATTGCCAGGCCAGTTAAATCAGAAAGTACCAGTTTGATCTGCGAGTCTGTTGCGATTGGTCCTGTTGTGCTGCTTACTCGCCAACCTTCACTAGTATTTAATTTAATTGCATAGGTTGACCACGAAGGAGCGACTACTGGAAGTGCAGGTAATAATTTCACAAGTGTAAGATTGTTTCCGATCAAACGCACGCCAGCTGTGCTGCTGTTTGCAGTTACAGAAACCTGTAAGTCAAAGCGCAGAAAGCTTCCTAATGATCCTGATTGATTGCCTAGAAATTTTGCTGGCGCATTGAAGTAGGTAGCGGTACCGGCTACTCCATCAATAACTTGAATAAACCCTCCTGGGTTCCCGTTGCTACTTTGGTAAGTTGGATTAGGTCCACCTTGATGATCCAAGGCAGTCCAACCATCGCGGTCCGCATTAAAATTGCTCATCACTTGCGCTTGGGCTTGCACAGTAATTACTAAAACGATAAGTAAGGTCTTTAATTTGGTCATACGATTAAAAGCTAACTTCTAAATTTAATATTTTATTAGGTTAGATTGTCATTCTTTTATGAGATTGATTTTAATAATAGTTGGAGAAGGCATAGACTAATTGGTATGAGTATATACTCATGCACTAGAACTTCACAATCGATGCAAATTTAAGTTTCTAATCCTTTTTCTTAGCTTTGGGTACTTTTTAAACTGATGGCTGAAAACACCTACAAATCCAACACCTTTAAGAAACCCGAAAAGGAAAAGAAATCAAAATCAAGTAAGACCAAATCACGATTCAATTTCGATTTTTTTAAGGATCCACGATTCGCTTTAGCGCTTGGTTTTTTCTTTTTAATTACTTCGCTTTATCTTTTTACTGCTTTTCTTTCGTATCTGTTTACCGGCAAAGCCGATCAAAGCGTAGTGGAAGCATTGTGGAGTACTAACCTGATTGAATCTGGAAGGGAAGCTGAAAACTGGCTGGGTTTATATGGAGCTATAACGTCTCATTTTTTGATTTTCAAATGGCTTGGAGTTTCTGCCTTTTTTATTCCACCAATTTTATTTTTTTTAGGATTTAAGTTTGTATTTAAAAGAGAACTCGTTTCCATTTTCTCCGCGTTTATACTTTCAGT
>JBBSBG010000548.1:0-2067 GCA_038251495.1 Cytophagales bacterium | reverse complement strand
TTCAAATTTAAGCCGATCACCAAATCGAACTTGCTGAATGCGAATATAATTTTCGATGAACTCAATCTCATGCACAAGCTTTACCATTTCCCCATTGTGAGAATCGAGTGCATATCTGAAAATATCTGAGAGCTGACTGATTACTTTTCTAGCCTTCTCTTTGCTGGAATTAACTAACGTACTAATCGAATTCAAGGTGTTAAAAAGAAAGTGCGGGTTGATTTGAGATTTCAATAACGAAATCTGCATTTCTTTATTTCTTATGGCAAGTTCACTCTTTTCCTGCTCTTGTTTTTGTAGTCCTTGAAAATATCTGATTACGTAATACACTCCGACTGTGATAATATATTGATCGTGAATACGAAGTGCATCCAAGCTGCTAAGCAGGTTCACCATGTATTCCTCCCAATGCTCCAAGTAAATAAATCCTTCCAGGTAATCTGTAAAATAGAAGGAAAGCGTACCCATCAGAAAAAAGAATCCAATGATGCCAACCACATGCCCTGTTATCTGCCAAACAGGCGGAAACTTAAACAGCCAGTGGGACCATAAAAAAATCAGTAAGATAAAAACGCACAATGCTTCGAGCAGAAAAAGAGCAGTCCACAATACATAGTATTCTGGTTTTACAAATTTCCATTCTAAAACAGCACTGATCGTAAAATTAATTGCATACCAAAGACAAATGAAAAGATAAGCTCTTTTCCAGACTCTCGGTATGGCATCCAGCCACTTCATAGTTTGGAAGATTATCCCATAAAATTAAACATTAGAAGTGAAAGCCGACCAATGTAATATTAAAGCGGTTAATGGCGTTCTATTCCTGTTTACTAACGTTGACCAATCCTTATCAATACTGCAGATTTAAACCTATCTTGAGTCAAAAAGGAGTTTTCTTTACATGAGGTATCTATTTTTTATTTTCTTTTTATTAACATTTTCACTGGCCTCTCAGGCTCAAAAAATTACCATTTCAGGTAAAGCTGTTGACAACGAAACTAAAGAGCCACTTCCCTTTGCAACGATCGGGATAAAAGGTAAATCAATTGGTACCATTACAAACTTGCAGGGTGAGTTTGACTTTCATATTCCACGCGAATTTCAGAATGACTTGTTTGTTATAAACATGTTGGGGTATCAAACCTATGAAGCCCCGGTATGGACTTTATTGGGAACTCCATCACTGGTAATTGAGGTCAAAAAATCCATATTGGTGTTAGATGAAGTGTTGATTGCAGATTCACTTAACGGTGGAGAAATTCTTCAAATAGCACTTTCGCGAATCGAACAGAATTACCCAATGCAACCCTACCTGATGGATGGATTTTACAGAGACATCAAAAAAGTAGGTGGCACTTACGTTTCGCTGCTAGAAGCGGCCGTAAAAATTTATGATGAAGACTATCGTGAGCCGAGGAATAAATTTAAACTCAGAGAGCGGGTTGGGTTACTGGAAGTTAGGCGCAGCATTGGGTACGAAAGTAAGTTTACTTCCTATTTTGATCAGGATAATTTGCTTGAAGATTTGCTGCTGCACAACAGTATTCGGTACCGGCATTTTCCCGCTGAGCAAATTTTCTTTAGCGGTTTAAATAGAGAAAAAGATTCTTACTACAATGGCCACGAAATATTTGTTGTAACTCATAAGCAGGCCTACTCTTTAAAAGTTTTTGTTGAGAAGGGGACCTATGCAATTATCCATACTGAGTATGAAAGTAATCAAGAGGAAGACCTTACCAAAAAGCGGGGCCTTGAAAGTAAATTTGTAAAACTTAAACGCGTGATCGACTTTAAATTATTTGAAGGGAAATACTACTTGAATTATATCAATGTTGATTCCAAAGTCAATTGGTATGATCTCAAAACAAAACAGCTCAAGTTTGAAACAGAATTAAATCAATCTCTTCTCATTAATGAAGTTTCTCCTAACTTTCCTAACCGGATAGCAGCAACAGAAAAAATGCGGAACTACGGACTTCAATATCAAGACTTACCTTATCACAAAGAATTTTGGGATAACTACAATGTAATTAAAGAAAGTCCTCTTGATCGGAAGATTGTTGAGGA
>JBBSBG010000547.1:0-2090 GCA_038251495.1 Cytophagales bacterium | reverse complement strand
TTCATTAACATTGTTGGGCTCTCAATAGGAATTACCTGCAGTATTCTCATTCTGCTATGGGTGGCTGATGAACTTACCTTTGATACGTACTTTTCAAAGTATGATGCAATCTATCAGGTAAAGCAAAACAGCAAAGTAGATAGTGGAATTAGTACCCGCCCATTCATTCCATTGCCACTATTTGAAATACTTCAACAACAAGACAGTCGTATCAAAAATGCAGCTATCACAATTAATCAAACAGCTTTACTTACCGTTGGCGATCGCAAAATCAATAAGAATGGATTGGATGTAAGCGAATCCTTTCTTGAGATTTTTGATTTTCAAATGATCTATGGAAATCTCGAGACTGCTCTTACCAATCCGCGCTCTATTGTTTTAACTCAATCCACTGCCAAAGCCTTATTTGGAACCGATGATGCACTTGGCAAAATGGTGCAGGTGAAAATTGAGAATGATGAAGAGCTTACAGTAACCGGAATTATTGCTGATCCTCCAAGCAACATCTCTTTTAGAGTAGATTTCCTCCTTCCCTTTACTTACTTCGAAGCAACTTCAGTTTGGATTCAACATGCAAAAAATAACTGGAACAACAATGCATTTTTCACTTACGTGGAATTGCAGCCAGGGGTTGATAAAGCAGACGTTGATAACACCATTCGTGATCTTATTAAGAAAAATCATTCAAAAGGAAGTGAAAGAGAAATTTTTCTCCATGGCATGAATCGTTGGCGCTTACACAATAATTTTGAAAATGGTAAAGAATCGGGTGGCCTAATCACCTATGTTCAATTGTTTTCGGGCATTGCCATATTTATCTTGATTATTGCGTGCATCAATTTCATGAATCTTGCTACCGCCCGATCTGAACATCGTGCGCGTGAAGTTGGAATCCGAAAAAGCGTTGGCTCAAATCGCAAACAACTCATCCTTCAGTTTTTAGGGGAGTCTATTATGATCTCTGCTATTGCTTTTATATTCTCCATAGTATTAGTGGAATTAATTCTACCCCTTTATAATACTTTCATCAACAAACATCTTACTATTAACTATGCATCACCAATACTTTGGAGCCTCGGTATAGGATTAGTTTTGATAACCGGTTTATTAGCCGGAAGTTATCCAGCATTTTATCTCTCTTCCTTCAAACCTATTAAAGTGTTGAAAGGAAAATTAGTGGCAGGTAAAAATGCCAGTCTACCACGCCAGGTAATGGTTACCGTTCAATTTGGCTTTTCAATTTTACTAATTATTGGAACGATAGTTATCTACAAACAAATCCAATATTTAAAAGGTCGTGAATTAGGATATGATCGTGAAAATCTGATGATGATATGGAGTACGAGTGATATTGAAAAAAACTTTACACCTTTAAAACAAGAACTGGTTAATACAGGTGCAGCTATTTCTGTGTGTAAGTCAAACAGTCCTATTACCAATATTTTTGCTTCAAGTCCGGTGGACTCATGGCCTGGCATGTTGCCTGGTCAGCGGGTAGAGGTTACCAACATAGCTACCGAATATGACTATACAAAAACGATGGGCATCCTGATGCTACAAGGTCGCGACTTCTCCGAAAATTTTAAAAGTGATACAGCTGCTATTATCTTAAATAAAACTGCCATTGAAACACTTAACCTTACGGAACCAATTGGACAAACGATCCAAATGTGGGGTTCGCAATGGAATATCATTGGGGTGATGGATGATGTGTTGATGGGTTCTGGTTCCACACAAATCAGTCCGTTAGTAATGACGATGGACCCAACTTGGTCTACAACCATTACCGTGCGATTACCAAAACTTCAAGAGGGTGAAAGTAATAATCTTGCCGTCTCATTAAAGAAAATCGAAGATATTTTCAGAAAATACAATCCCGACTATCCATTTGAATATCGCTTTGCCGATGAAGAGTTTGAAAAGAAATTCACAAGCATGAATATGATTAGCGATTTGGCAGCCTCATTTACGGTGTTAGCTATTTTCATTACGTGTCTTGGCCTATTTGGAATGGCAGCATTTTCAGCAGAACAACGAACTAAGGAAATTGGAATCAGAAAAGTAATGGGTGCTTCCGTGGCTAGTTTAAT
>JBBSBG010000546.1:0-2095 GCA_038251495.1 Cytophagales bacterium | reverse complement strand
GTTTGTTTTTCGTGTGTTTGTTCTTTCGGGCTTTCTAATGTCCAATAACATTTGATAAGTGATGTCAAGTCTTGGCTTGGTTCAAATGTTTGGTAATTCATTGGGCTTTCTCTTTTTCGAGTGTTTTTTTAGGGTGTTGCACAACGTCTCTATATAAGAAACTCCGTTTCCTATATATCCCTATTATCATTCTAGTTTAACCCCCAAATTCTTACCCAACAGTTTAAACTGTTCCACCCACTCTACTTCTAACTCTTTGGGCGTTTCATTTTTCCTTTCCTGCGAGAGTTCAAAATAGAAATTCTGGCTCTTATGAAAATTGGGTTCGAGTTTAAACTTTTGAAGTAACGGAAATAATCTGTTGAGCCTTTGAATGCGTTTTAGATTTTCGCGCTCATCACTAATCCGTTTCAACTCTCGGAAAATACTATCTCCTGCCAAACGTGATACTTTGCTTGGGTCTTCAATTTTAAAATTCCATTTTGCCAACTCCCCTACTATGCGTTCCATTTCTTTAATGTTGATCTTTTCAGATTGAAAACTTTTAATCAAGTCGGCATTCAAAACGTATTCAAAAGTAGTTTTATAGGTACTGGGGATTGGAATATTATTGTTCGCCAGTGCATTGATTAACGGATAATCGCGGTTATAACTTTTGCGAAGCGATTGCTCCAACTCTGCCATACTTTCCTGCGAAATCATGTCCAAGATTTTACGCTTCTCATCCTGAAACAGTTGCCAGATTGTGTACTTATCCGGCCCAAAGTAAACCTGCATCAATCCAATTACATCGCCCAACCGTCCTTCTTCGAAGGACTTCACCATACGAAACTGCATACTGGCAAAGCGATCGGGTTCCATATCCAAAGAAATGTTTCCAATAATATTATGCTTCCCTAAATAGATTACGGCAAAGGCAAATTTCTTTTCGGATCGGGTAACCATCGATTTTACTTTGGTTATACCCAGCGCCAACTTTTGTTCACCCGCTTCTTTTTTCACAAAGAAATCGTTGCTTGTTGTGTAGTTGAAAATATTCATGGCCTCCGTTTCTTCTTCAAAAATAGACGAGACTGCATAGTGCATACCCACGCGTTGTAGGTTAGTGCGCGAAGGCAGCACTACATTTTTATATACGTTGGACCCGTTTTGATAGGTGGCCACATTACTCGGTGCCGTTTCCAATCGTTTCATAAACTCTTCTTCCAAATCAACCATACCAATCTGGTTGGCCAATTGAATTACGCGGCAGGCATACTGCATCACCTGAATGGTTTCAATACCTGAAATCTCATCGAAGAACCAGCCACAACTGGTGTACATCAACATGGCATGGCGTTGCATTTCCATGATGCGCAAAATCCGGTTAGCGGATGCATCGGTCAGGGCATGATCTTTCAGGAAGTGGTTTATATTCTCATCGCTCCGCTTCAGTACAATGCTGATATACTCATTGCGAGCTTTCCAAGGTTCTTTAACAACTTTAATTGCTTCCCGTTCAAAAATTACTTCCACACTGTCGCGCAACCAATCCAAGGCTTCCCTCAATGGCTTGCGCCAGAGTTGATGATAGCCTGGTTTGCCAGAATTACAGCCGCAGTTATTTCGCCAGCGCTCAACCCCATGCACGCAACTCCATGAACTATCTTCAATTATCTGGGCTTCCTCTTCGGCTGGGCACAAATCAATAAACTGTGCGTAGTTGGTGAGCGTTGCATTTTTATCTTCCTCAATAAAGTCGAGGCAAAATGCCAACGCCATTTCACCATGCTTGTGATGGTGGCCATACGTTTCGCCATCAGTAGCCACGTGCACGAGCTGCGGCCTTGCATCATCTTCATTAAAGGTATTAAGAAGTCGATCGGCAAAGCGTTTGCCGTCATTCAATAACCCATTGAATGCAATGCCTTGCGAAATATCACCTTCGTAAAAGAAAACAATGATTGATTTGCCACTTGGCAGGTTGCACCGATATGCTTTGGTGGTATTTACACTTCTGTCATTTACGTGCTTCCATTCTGTATCGCCAATTTTGCGCACGGCCTTAGCCTGCCGCGGTGCAAGAATTGTAAACTTAATATCATTCTCCGCTAGG
>JBBSBG010000545.1:0-2100 GCA_038251495.1 Cytophagales bacterium | reverse complement strand
GTAAAAATTTCTTTTAGCAACTTAAGTGTAGTACCATCAACGGTAGAAAGATGAAGCATGAAGTTCAGTCTGTGGAATGTTAAAATACCAACTACAAAAATGTAGGGTTTTAGGATCTAATTCTTTTGATTTCTTTAACTCAATTCGTATTTCCTCTTTAGAATAGAGCGTAAGCAACTTCTCAAAGTCTTGCATTTTACCTCTGGTAAGCACGCGCTCTACTATGTATCGTTTATGCTTTTGTAAGTCGACATCGTTAATGTCAACATCCCAAAACAGATTTTGTGCAAAAGGAAAGAAATTCATGCTATAAAAATATGAAATACGACTACCCAAAAAAACTTACTGTTGTGGTTAAATACCTTTTCGAATTGAAATGTTTTCCAACAAATGTGTAGTCACAGCATCTGAAATAACTCCTTCCGACTCCGCTTTAAAATTCATGAGAATGCGATGCCTCAACACAGGGTATGCCACGTGGCGAATGTCTTCTTGCGTTACAGCAAATCGTCCGCCAAGCAAAGCGCGGGCTTTAGCGGTAAGAATCATAGCCTGCCCTGCGCGCGGCCCGGCACCCCACCGTACCCACTCATTTACAAACTTTACTTCGCTGTGATTGGCGCGTGTTGCCCGCACGAGATTGCTCACCCATTCCACCAACTCGGCATTGATGTGTACATCGCGAACTAATTTCTGGGCTTCCAAAATTTTGCTTCCTTCAATTACCTTTTGAATTGCAGCCGGTCGTTTGCCCGTAGTGCTTTCTAAAATAGCACGCTCTTCTTCCGCAGTTGGGTAGCTTACTTTTATATAAAGAAGAAAGCGATCGAGTTGCGCTTCGGGTAATGGAAATGTTCCGGCTTGCTCGATTGGGTTTTGTGTAGCTAATATAAAGAAAGGTCGCTCTAGCGGATATGTAATGCCCGCGTAGGTTACTTCAAACTCTTGCATCGCTTCAAGCAATGCGGCTTGTGTTTTAGGAGAGGTGCGATTGATTTCATCTGCCAAAATGATGTTGGCGAAAATTGGCCCTTTATTGAACTTGAAAATTCGTTTGCCTGTTGTGTGATCTTCTTCTAAAATTTCTGTGCCGATAATGTCGGTAGGCATTAAATCGGGCGTAAACTGAATGCGTTTGAATTTTAATTCAATGGCTTCGGACAGCGAACGAATCATTAATGTTTTCGCAAGACCAGGAACTCCTTCTAACAAAGCATGACCGCCCGCTAAAAATGTAATCAGCAATTGATCAATAATTTCCTCCTGACCTACAATCACTTTTTTGATTTCCTGTTTCAGCTTGTTCAATCCGGCAATAATTTCTTGAACAGATTTCTCTACAGTTGCTAGTTCCTGATTCATATCTTTATTTTAACTCGTCAATGCGTACATAATTATATTCACACTAAAGCGCGTGTTGTCGATTCTATAAAAGCGTTTATTTCTAAAATCATAATCCCACTCACATCCATAATCTTTATTACTATACAAAACGCCAATCCGGTTGTTTAATTCAATAGCTTTTAGATAGTCGTGCACAATATCATCGCCCCAGCCATTTAGTTCTTGTGATGTAGTAGGCGGACCATCGAACTTGAAGAAGATGGAATACAACGGATGAGTATTCGGAATTTTCTTCAATGCCTTTGCTCCAAAAATTCGTTCCATTTGTGATTCGAAAGATTTAGCAAACAGGCCATCAATGTCATGATTGCAATCATCTACAAATACAAACCCGCCATTGTTTATATACTTCTCAAAGTTCTCGCGCTCTTGCGCTGTAAACTCTACCAACTTATGTCCGCTGAGGTAACAGAAGGGACAACGGAAAATATCTTCACTATTTAAAGAAACAATATTCTCATTCGTATCAATCTTAAGAGTTGTGTATTCAATCAACGAGTTCAACACATTTACAGGCATGCGCTGATCCACATCCCAATCACCAGACTCATATTGCAGGCGTGTAAAAAAGAACTTGTTGTTATCGAAATGCATTATCAATGTTACCTCAAACCGAACCGCAATTTTGCTTTTTAAACGATCATTAACAGGGTTCTTACCCCTGAATTATATGAACGGAAGAACTGACTATACTAT
>JBBSBG010000544.1:0-2109 GCA_038251495.1 Cytophagales bacterium | reverse complement strand
CGCAGCACGTATTGAAGCATTTGTGGTGCCTTGTCCGAGCTTTCGCCCGATTTGCCAGGCGCAGCCTCAATGTTTTGGCTGCGAATAGCCTCAATTATCTCTTGCGTTGAAATACCATACCCAGCCATGCGATCAGGCTTTAACCAAACACGCATAGAGTATTCACGAGCACCAACAATAGTAGCGTAGCCAACACCCTCAATACGTTTGAGTTCGGCCAAAATATTTATATCGGCAAAATTGTATATGAATTTTTCATCGGCCGAAGGGTCATTACTCAACACATTTAAGTACATAAGTATGCTGGTCACTTCCTTCTCTACACTCACACCGGCTTTAATTACCTCCTCAGGTAATTCATCTAATACAGTAGATACCCTGTTTTGAACGTTCACATTAGCAAGATCAGGATCAGTGCCAACTTTAAAATAAACCTGAATGATACTGGCTCCATCATTACCTGAAACAGAAGTCATGTAAGTCATGCCGGGCACACCATTAATAGCACGCTCAAGTGTTGTAACAACAGCCTTTGCCGCAACTTCAGCATTGGCACCCGTGTAATTTGTGGTTACCACTACGGTGGGCGGAACAATATCGGGAAATTGAGTGATGGGAAGATCAACCAACGCCAGCAATCCGAGCAGAGTAATAAAAAGTGAGATGACAAGCGATAGAATCGGTCGTTCAATAAACTTATTAAACATAGACGGCTAACTTAAAAGTGTTTGAGTAAAGAATTAATGATTAAGATGTAGCCTTTGTTTTTTGTTTACCGCTTTCATTCATCTTAATGCTATCTGAAACAGGAACCGGTTTTATTAACATTCCATCACGTACATCCTTAATGCCTTCATAAATGATTCTATCGCCTGCGTTTAAACCGGATTGAACAATGTAAAAATGTGCCAATCTTGTACCCGGCAAAAAACTTTGAACGCGTGCTTTATTATCTGCCCCTACAATAAATACATAGGTTTTGTCTTGAATTTCGAAGGTAGATTTTTGAGGTATCATCAGGGCAGCTTCCACGCTGGTAAAAAGTCGGATTTTTCCAGTTGAGCCATGCTTAAGTATATGGTTGTGATTGGGAAACTTTGCCCGAAAGGCAATCGTACCCGTAGAGGTATCAAATTCACCTTCTAATGTTTCAATATGCCCGGGATATTGATGCGTACTTCCATCTGCTTGAATCAGCTCAACTATATTTGACCTTCTATCATCCATTTCACTTTTAGCATAATGCAAATACTCCTTTTCTGAAACCCTAAAATATGCGTATATAAAGTTGGAGTCAAAAATTGAGGAGAGTAAATGACCTTCATCAATCAGACTTCCGGTTTTAAAAGGTATTCGATCTACTACCCCATCGAAAGGGGCGCGAATATCAGTATGAGAATAACGTATATTAGCTTGAGATAAGTCGGATTGAGCTTCTTCTACTTTTGCCTTTGCAATATCTACTTTCGCTTTGGCTAAACGCAACTCGGTTTCAGAAATAACATTTTTAGCTACTAACATAGAAACGCGTTCTACCTCCAGTTCTATCGCTTGAACATCAGCTTTGGCCGCATGCAAACTGGCCTTTGCCCGCAACACGTGCGCTCGATACTCCTCATCATTTATTTTAAATAGCAATTGCCCAGTCTTTACAGCCTGCCCTTCGTCAACATGGATTACGTCCAAATAACCAGGTACTCTTGCTCTAATTTCAACATGCCTGATTGCATGTATATCAACCACGTGCTCGTTCACCATAACGGTGTCTTTGCTGATAACATAGGTAACAGGGAACTCATTGAGAGATTGTTCAATTTTCTCTTTTTGCGAACAAGCGGTAACCGTGATTAGCGAGATGCAGATTACCTGCCAATAGAAAGACTTCATAAATTAATATAGTTATAGATATAGGCTTCGATTTCAGATTATCTGCGAATGACCTTCGATAAAGAAAATCCGAATATTGCGCACGTTAAAGATGGTGCGTAGTTCCCGTGCCCGAACAAGAGCATCATCACTTGTTCTAAAAATAGAACAAGGCTTCCCCTCAATTTTCAAATATCGTTCCTCATCTGCGGCAATAACCGCAATGTATTGATCGGGCTTTGG
>JBBSBG010000543.1:0-2117 GCA_038251495.1 Cytophagales bacterium | reverse complement strand
AGAGAGCAATTAACAAGTAAGTTGGTTAAATTATTAGAAAATTTGTCGGCAGGTTCATCTGGAAATTAATAATTAGTTTTGAGATTAGAATGAATGCCAGTCTATGATCAAATATTTTCCATTCACAGCATCTTTCGATATGAAGATGGGAGTGTCTCCCATGAAGGAATCTGATTTGGTTATTGAGATTGATGCGCACTATCAAAAAGAAACAGCTTTAAAGAATTCATTGCTTAATCAGGATCATGCCTATTATTTTAATAAGCTACAGGGCACTTCTGCTGCAGAGTGGGAAGCGTTAGAAAAAATAACTGCCGACCTGATAACGTATGATCCCGTAAATTTCTCCCTTTACAAAAGCGGTAAGGAGTGGCGTTGGGTAAACAGGTTATTAAACGAATCGCAAAGCTTTACTTTCGGAATCGATACCTCATTACCACTTTCACCTTTAGATTGGATTGGGCGACAGATTCAGGAAGACCTCGTGATATTGGACAATAAAGGAGTGGTTGTTGCAGGGCAATTGTGTTTTCCTAGTGGCTGGTCATTAAATGAAAAATTAGGCAAGCAATTTATAGAAGTGCATGCACCGCTTCCTGCTGTTACTAACCCCATGATTTTAGCTGCGAATAAACTCATAGAGCGCATTCCTGTCGGCAAACCAATGTCAAGAAATAATTGGGGATTCCGCTTTGGAGATCAACTGGATTTATCATCAAAGCACACCGTAAGCTATCGGCAGAAGATTCGTGAAGGATTGTCTGAGCTTACACCAGAAGCTATAGGACAAAAAATATTTCTACGGGTAGAACACCAAACACTTACACGATTGGCTTATTCAGATTGTATTTTATTTACAATACACACCCATCAAAGTCCATTGGAAGAGGAAGTAATAAACCGAGAGCGAGCCGGAGTAATGCTATCCTTTTTAAAAACAGTGCCGCCAGATTTGATTAACTATAAAGTGATGGATTTGTTTTATGACAGACTGATTGAGTATTTGAAATCGATAGACTGAGCCAGCTGTTATCGTTGTCACCGGTTCGGTTTAGAATCTTCTCAATAATCTCGATTGCTTTTTCTAACCCAGTGCATTTACCAATCCAAATATTTATAAATTATTCGAATTAATCGATAAGCTTCATCCATATTTTTTGCCTCGTAAGAAATCGTGTAGCCATCTACTCGTTTCATGCCGGGTATGCCCATGGCAACATCGGCACGGGTAGGAGTGTCCGCTTTAAGTACAAACTCGATTGGATTCTTTATAGATAAGGGTTTAGCATTTTTTAAATCTTTAATGGCAGCAATTGTTTGGGTTTGTAGTTCCTTATTCACCACATCAGGATGAATAAGTTTAGCGGCACTGGAGCCAATGGCCTCTTTGGTAATGACAGTTCGTGTGGCAGTTAGTTTTTTAATTTCATCCGAAAAAGTTTTATCACCACTTGCTAATATTACGGGCACCCCGATCGAGCCAGCAAAGAAAGTATTCAATCCGCCTTCACCTACTTCGGTGCCATTAAGCCAAAGGCCTTTTACAACACCTGAACCTGTGTGTGCAAGAAAACCATTTTCAGTTCCCGCCATGGCGTGATAGCCAATAAAGATTATACCATCAAAACTTGAATCAAGACCCTGCACCATACCCAAAGGCTTGATGTTACTCTGAATGTATTCTACACGTGGGTCAAGTTCAGTATGCAATAAGTTCTGCATATCTCCATGACTATCATTTACTAGTATGGTAGCAGGACCGGTCTGGAAAATTGCTTTTACAACAGTATTCACTTCTTCTGTCATTAGTTTTCTTCCTGTTGCATAGTCTTTTCCACTGCTGTTAACCATTGCCGAAGTACCAATGCCGCCAATACCTTCCATATCCACCGAGATGAAAATTTTAACAGCTTTCTGCTGAGCAAAAGATAATGTGGAAATGCTAAGGAGAAAGAGTAGTAGTTTTTTCATGGTTGAACAGTTATGGTTGTTAAAAATAAAAACTTATCAAGACTCTGCCTATTTGAAACTTCAAAAAAAGAGAAGAATCACTTCCGCTATTTTAATGAGGTGATTATTTATTTTGCGCACTGGGCGATTTGAAATGCAATTTTTTT
>JBBSBG010000542.1:0-2144 GCA_038251495.1 Cytophagales bacterium | reverse complement strand
TGCGATGTGTTGATTGGATTGGGCATGCGCTTCGATGATCGGGTGACGGGCAATGTGAGTAAGTATGCGAAGCAAGCGAAGATCATTCATATTGATATTGACAAAGCTGAGATCAACAAAATTATAAAAACAGATGCGTTCATTTTAGCCGATGCCAAAGATGCATTGACGGCATTAGCGGCCAAGTGTGAAGCCAATAAACATACTGAATGGATTGACAGCTTTCATCAGCTCGATAAGATTGAGTATGAGAAGGTAATTCAACATGAGTTTTCGCCTACCAGCAAAGAGTTGATGATGGCTGAAGTGATTCATCGCCTTTCTAATAAAACAAATGGCGAAGCAATTGTAGTGACAGACGTAGGCCAGCATCAAATGGTAACGTCTCGCTATTACAAATTCAAAAACCCGCGTACGAACGTAACATCAGGTGGAGCCGGCACGATGGGTTTTGCGTTGCCTGCCGCAATGGGTGCTAAGTTGGCAATACCACATAAGCAAGTTGTTGCCGTGATTGGCGATGGTGGCTATCAAATGACAATTCAAGAGTTGGGCACGATCATGCAATACAACATACCGGTGAAGATTTTAGTATTGAATAACAATTTTTTGGGAATGGTGCGTCAGTGGCAACAACTGTTTCATGAAAAGAGATATTCCTTCACAGAAATGCAGAACCCCAATTTTGTAAAAATTGCAGAAGCGTATAATATTAATGCGAAGAAAGTAGAGAAGCGAGAAGAGTTGGATGCAGCACTGCAAGAGATGTTGGATTCGAAGACTTCGTATTTTTTAGAAGTGGTGGTCGGCAAAGAAGACAATGTGTTCCCGATGGTACCTGCTGGTGCGGGAGTGGGAGAGGTAATTTTGGAAATACCGAAAAGTAATAAGTAGTAAGATATAAGTAGCAAGACATAAGTAGTAAGACATAAGTAGTAAGACATTCGTTCAAAAGATTCTTACGTCTTGATCCTTGTATCTAAAATCTAGTAATATGAAAAAGGATTTTACATTGGAGTTGGCTGCGGATAATAATTTTTCTGTGTTGAACCGGATTATTAATATACTCAACAGACGCAGGGTACGCATTAAGAAATTGATGGCGCACGAAAACGAAACTGATTTCAGAAAAGGGGGTGTGATTTTTTTGCTTCATACTACGGAAGATATGATTGAGAAGGTTTCGAATCAGTTGGAAAAGCTAATTGAAGTTGAGAATGTAAGGTCGCGTGAGGGAAGTGATTTGTATTTTGAATTGAGTGAACGAATTGTAGATGTAGACTAAACTGCGGCAGGGATAGAAGCGGAAAGCCCGAAGTGCGTAAGAACATGTGCGCGGGTGGACTTGGAGCAAATAGCCCGGCTGCCGCCAAAATGAAAAATAGAAAAAACAAAAAACAATAAGCAACAACAAACAACTAAACTATGGCAAAGATTAATTTTGGAGGAACGATAGAAGAAGTGGTGACTCGTGAGGAGTTTCCAATGGAGAAAGCATTGGATGTAATGAAAAATGAGACCATTGCAATTATTGGATATGGTGTGCAAGGTCCTGCGCAAGCCTTGAACTTGCGTGATAATGGATTCAATGTAATTGTGGGACAACGCAAGGGTTCAAAGACCTGGGATAAAGCCGTGCAACACGGATGGGTTCCTGATGAAACATTATTTGAAATTGAAGAGGCCGTGAAAAAAGGGACAGTCATTCAATTTCTTTTATCGGATGCCGGGCAGATTGCTCTATGGCCTACCATTAAGCCTTACCTCACGAAAGGAAAAACATTATACTTCTCGCACGGTTTTGGAATTACTTTCAAGGAGCAAACCGGTATCATCCCATCTTCAGATATTGATGTAATTCTAGCTGCTCCTAAAGGATCTGGTACTTCTGTTCGCAGATTATTTCTTCAAGGCAAAGGTATCAACGCGAGCTTTGCAATATTTCAGGATGCAACGGGCCAGGCTAAAACTAAAGCCATTGCGTTAGGAATTGGTGTTGGTGCTGGATACTTGTTCGAAACCGATTTCAAAAAAGAAGTTTACTCTGATTTAACAGGCGAGCGTGGAACTCTTATGGGTGCCATCGCAGGAATTTTCGAAGCGCAATATGAAGTCTTACGTGCCAATGGCCACTCACCTTCTGA
>JBBSBG010000541.1:0-2158 GCA_038251495.1 Cytophagales bacterium | reverse complement strand
GACAGCCTGCCAGGCCATGGTGGCTTTTTGGATCGCTTTGACGGGTTGCTGATTTCCGCGCCTTTTATCGTGGCGTTTTTGGAGATTTTTTGATCAGAATATGGCATTTATTAAGGTCTCTAATCAATCGATAAAGGGTAAAAGTTTGGATTCAAACAATTAGGGCAACACCAAAATATATAATATTATTACACATTTGTGTATAATACAAAGTTGTTTATGGCAATTCCTTTTCAATTTGGGCATTTAGCAGAGGGCCAAAATTTCATTAATCGTCAGGATGAAGTAAAACGGCTTACCTCAAATTTCGAGTCTGGTGTAAATACTATGATTATTTCACCGCGGAGGTGGGGCAAATCTTCTCTTGTTTCCAAAGTAGTTAACGGGCTCAAAGCCTGAATTACGCGTTGTTACCATCAATTTATTTTCCGTGCGCAGCGAACAACAGTTTCTGTCTTTGTTTGCCCGAGAAGTAATCAAAGCAACATCGACAAAATGGGAGGAATGGGGCGAGACCGTCCAAAACTTTATTAGAAATGCTGTTGCAAAGATAGCATTCGGCAACCAACCAGGTGCAGAGGTTGAATTAGAATTGAGTTGGGCTGATAAGAAAATTAATCCTATAGAGATTTATGAGTTACCAGAAGCTATTGCCAAAAAAAAGAAACTGGGAGTAGTTATTTGTATTGACGAATTTCAAAACATTACTCATTTCGCAGATCCGGAAGGTATGCAAAAACAAATGAGGTCCGCATGGCAGAAACACCAACATGCGAGTTATTGCTTGTATGGTAGCAAGAAACATTTTCTTACGCACGTATTTACGAATCAATCTATGCCTTTCCATCGATTTGGTGATTTAATGTATTTATCAAAAATTGAAATTTTGCATTGGTTAAAATTTATACCAGAACAGTTTAAGAAATTTGGAAAAAAATATCCATACAGTTAACCGAAGAATTGTGCAATGCTGTTGGCCTCCATCCCTTTTATGTTCAACAACTTGCTCAGAGAGTTTGGATACTTACCGAAAATGAAACAACACTAGCTGTACTAGAGAAAGGAGTAGATGACCTATTAAACGACAACGCTTTTGGCTTTCAACGTGATGTAGAAAACCTTACTGCTACACAATTAAATTTTATGCGAGCATTTAATGATGGCGTAAAAAATTTTACCGCTCTGGACACCCTGGTAAACTATCAGTTAGGTACGCAGGGCAATATTAAGCGGATCAAGACTGCATTAGAACAAAAAGACATTATGGATTTTATTGGTCATGAGCCCGAATTCATTGACCCGCTATTCGAAATCTGGTTCAAACGGAATTTTTAAAGTTTTTCAATCACAAATGACGGATTGCTAATCTCAGCCTTTTTCAAGTATAGCGGCCTTTTTGGAGATTTTCTGGTGTCAGCCAGCAGATTCATAATTTCCATTTTAACAATGCCCTAATATTGGTTCGGTATATTTGCGCCTGATATTTCATCCTTACAAGTGTATGGGAATAACGAATTTCTTTATCTTTGCAACCGATTTAGCGGCTCAAAAACGAATTTTTTATTGGTCCCGTCTATCAAACTGAAATCTCTATAACTTTTATATGGCATACATAGAACCTGCGCCCCTTCTCGATAAGGAAAATCCATTTGAGGCAATGATGTCGCGTTTTCAAACCGCCTCACAAATACTTGGGTTAGAAGATGAAATCTACAATGTTCTTAAATCACCAGCCAAGCAGGTGATTGTCTCGCTGCCCGTTACCATGGATGACGGTAGCATTAAGGTATTTGAAGGCTATCGGGTAATCCATTCAACCATTTTGGGGCCATCAAAAGGTGGAATTCGATTCGATCCAAATGTAAATCTGGATGAAGTAAAAGCGCTTGCAGCATGGATGACGTGGAAATGCGCAGTAGTTGACATTCCTTATGGTGGTGGTAAAGGGGGTGTTGCTTGCAATCCCCGCGAGATGTCTGCCGGAGAAATTGAGCGCTTGGTGCGATCTTATACCCAAGCAATGATGGGTGTTTTTGGTCCCGATCAGGATATCCCAGCACCTGATATGGGCACTGGTCCGCGCGAAATGGCCTGGTTGATGGATCAATACTCTAGAAATAAAGGGATGACAGTTTCGGCTGTTGTTACAGGAAAGCCT
>JBBSBG010000540.1:0-2160 GCA_038251495.1 Cytophagales bacterium | reverse complement strand
TTGATGATGCTTCCATTGGGCATCACTCGCGTGTGGCACATGGCACAAGATAAATTTCCGAGATACACTTTTCCTTTTCCTGCCACTACCCAATGGACAAATGGCATAATGCCATCAGGGGTTAACGGCATTCCGGACGAAGTGTAAAATGCTTTGTCGCGTACATGCTTTGTGCTGATGATAGCACCCAATGTATCTATCGGGTAATCGAACAGTAATTCACCGGCTTTAATCCAGTCTTTCTCGGTCTTAAGTTGAGAGGCATCAAAGACAATTTGTGCATCTTGTTCGTGCAACCATTCCCAATAACCTTCCGGCTCATAGTCGGGGTGGTAAACTGGATACGTTTTATAAATTACTCGCTCAGGTAACGCATAATAAAACTCTTCGCGTACAGGTTCAACCGAATAATCGGGATTTGCATTGGGCAGCTCCCAGTTTTTAAGTGCTTCATTAGTCCAAATGCGTGGAATATCTGACCAGTATTGTTCTAAATTCTCTATAAATGAAAAGCTGAGTATTACCAGACCCAGCAATGTTATCACAAGAAAATTTACGTATGGCTTCATATACTTTGTTGAGTTATCTTATCGCTAATGTTGTTTTTATTTATAGGACTACATAAGCCTTTCAGACAAGTTTTTCATTGAAGGCTTTACTCACCGCCTCCGTTTGTGAGTGAACATGGAGTTTTTCGTAAATCCTTTTAATGTGTGTTCGCACGGTATCAATACTAATCTCAAACTGCCCAGCTATGAGTTTGTAACTGTTGCCTTTACTTAGGGCGGTTAAGATTTCTTTTTCGCGTGAAGTGAGTTGGTAGGTATTTTCTAATTGTGGCTTTTGTTGCATCGATGCAATAACCATACGTGCCACACTCGGGCTCATGGGCGCGCCACCAGCAAGCACCTCTTCAATTGAATCGTAAAGTTTGGTTGATAGATGTTTCTTTAATAAATATCCCGAAGCCCCGGCACGAATAGCATCCAACACATGTGTATTATCATCAAACACGGTAAGCATGATAATTGGAGTATTGATTTTGAGTTGCCTTATTTCTGTAACAGCTTCAATGCCACTCATGCCCGGCATATCAATATCCATTAAAATGAGATCGGGTTTAAATTCTGTCACCTTATCTTTTACGGTGAGCACATTTTCAAAAGCGCCCAATAACTGCATGGCCTCTTTGGAGGTTATTAAACTGCTAATGCTTTCCCGAAGCAGGGCATTATCTTCAAAGATTAAAACTGAAAGCGCCTTCATTATGTATTGCAAAACAGATAATAATATTAATCATCTAAAATACCCTAATCATGTGATGGGCACAGCAAGTATGATTCGAGTGCCTTTTCCCGGCTCCGTGTTGTATTGAAGTGCCCCTGAAATGGCCGTTGCGCGATCTTTCATGTTAGATAATCCGTTACCGTGTTTAGCTTCCTCTTTATTAAACCCTTTTCCATTGTCAACTATTTCAAGGTGCAAGTGACTAAACTGAAGGAAAAGATTAATAGTCACAGTTGTTCCCCCGCTGTATTTAGCGGCATTATTTATGGCTTCTTTAAAAATCAGAAACAGATTCTTTCTTTTTTCAGAATCAAGTTTTAGGGTTTCTAAAGCGCCTTCAACGTGGAAAGAATAATTTATACCGGCTGGCTCTAGAATTTCGGCAGCAAACTCTTTCATTTTAAAAACCATTTGCTCGGCCAGGTCATTTTTTGGATTGATGGACCATACAATATCACTCATGTTTTCCATCATTTGAGCGGAGTGGATGGCAATTTTTTTCAGATGTTGTTGACTTGTATTTCCATTTTCGTTCAACGCCAGTTGACTCATAATGTTGATACTGGAAAGGGTAGAACCAATATCGTCATGAAGATCGCGGGCTATGCTGTTGCGCATACGTTCAAGTTCGATCAGTCTATTAGTACGATTTTTTACCCGGTAGCGGTTTACTAAAAGAGAGCTAATAATAAGAACGGAAATTAATGCGAAGGCAATCAGTACAACGTTGGTTCGCTCGCGACTCAAGGCCAATGCTTGCAACTCCTGATCTTTTTTTAATAAAGCAATTTCTTTTTCTTTTTTTTCGCTTTGAAACTGCTCTTCCAATTCCTTGATTTGAAGTAACACTGCGTTTCCTTCCACACTATCTTT
>JBBSBG010000539.1:0-2162 GCA_038251495.1 Cytophagales bacterium | reverse complement strand
TGCGAGATCCTCGGCATTGTTGAATTGGGTTGGATTAACGAAAATGCTGCAAATCGTTTTGCTGTTTTCGCGCTGCGAAGCCTCGATAAGAGCCAAATGTCCCTTATGGAGAGCCCCCATGGTAGGGACAAATCCTATCGAATTTGAATTGCTTCTTAAAGACCCTAAAAGAGCCTTAAGGGGTAAAATTTCCTTGAAAATATCCATTTCTGGCCTTTTTAAAGGGGTGCAAATATAGGCCTTATATCCGAAGGATAGTTGATGGCCGCATTAAAATTCCGTATTTTTGTGGTTCTGTTTTTTGTCTTGAATTAAAAAACCATATTATGTCTAAAATCCGGATTCTTTATGTTGCCAGTGAGATCAACCCTTTTTTGCAGACTACAGAGGTAGCCGACTTTGTCAGAAAGCTCCCTCAGGCTATGCAGGAAAGAGGCATGGAAATCCGGATTCTTGTACCAAGGTTTGGTTTGATTAATGAGCGAAAGAATCGGCTACACGAAGTAGTTAGACTTTCTGGTATTAACATCGCGGTGGGAGACGAAGAAAAACCATTGGTTATTAAGGTTGCCTCCATTCCTAATGCCAAGCTTCAGGTTTATTTTATTGATAACGAAGATTATTTTCACCGCAAGTCTGTTTTTCATGATAAAGCAAACAAGTTTTATGAAGATAATGACGAGCGTGCAATCTTCTTCTGCAAAGGCGTAATTGAAACCGTGCGCAAACTGGGCTGGGCACCCGATGTTGTTCATTGCAACGACTGGATTACCAGTTTTATACCCTTGTATTTAAAAACAACCTATAAAAACGATCCGTTATTTAAGAACACAAAAACGGTTTTCACCATTTACGATAATAGCTTTACGCATAAGTTTAAAGGTGATTTAATGGGTAAAGTGCGCATGATGGATATTGAAGACAACATGTTGGGGCACTTAAAAAGTGCAGACTACGAGGGGTTCATTAAATTGGGCGCTCAATTCTCAGACGTAGTTTCCATGGGTGGAGACAATAAAAAGTTAGAAGGATTAGTTAAAAAGCTAAAAGAGACGAAAATTGAAACCATTGAAAAAGACGACAATTACACCGAATCGTTTTATAATCTATACACAGAGCTGGTGGGCTAAAAGTGCCTTCCTCCTCTCTTTTCTAGTTATTTTATTTTCGTGCGAAGAAGATTTGAATTTTTTGGGTTTCAGTAACCAACAAAGATTCAAAGTATACTATGCCGAAATTCCTGTTGAGAGTAGCGTGCTCTGGATGGATTCTTTGAGTACGGTAAGTTTTCCAACAGTGCTCCCAAGCGAATCAAGTCGTTTACTATTTGGCAAATATGTGGATCCTATTTTTGGATCCATTGAAGCGAGAACTTTTGCGCAATTTAGGCCAGCCATTTTTCCTGTTCTTTCTGCACTTGCCCAATACGACTCAGTGCTTCTTCAACTGCGCTATGATTTTTACAGTTATGGCACCTCTGGTGAAACCAATCAAACTATTTCGATTTATGAAATTACCGAGGTGTTGAATTTTAATAACTCCTACTTCTTTAACTCCCCTGTTGCCATAAGTAACAATCCACTTGCAACAGCTGATTTACGAGTAAATGCTGATTATTTTAAAGAAGAAATACCCTATACAAGGTCTGACTCAGTGCTTACCGCAAAATTCAAATTGGCCAATACATTTGGGCAGCGATTGTTTGATGCAATCAATGCCGAAGATACGCTGTTTACTAATGCGACTTACTTTACTCAGCAATTTAAAGGACTTGCGATTGTTCCTCAACAATCAGACAAAGTTGTGGGCATAGATAATTTCGATCCAAATACGGCTCTTACTTTATATTACCATGAAGAAGACGTTGTTAAATCTGTAACCTTCTCATTGGCAACCTTGATTGCCTTCACCCAAATAAATTCAAACCGTTCCGGCAGCGAATTAGATGGCCTCAATACTTTTTATTCAGATTTCACAGGCTCTAACAATCGCCATATTCAAAACGGGACATCCATCGTAACCAAACTGGACTTCTCAAAATTTTATGAATATATGGATACTATTCCGCGTATTATCATCAACTCGGCTGAACTCTCACTAAATGATGTTGGGTCATCAACTGAGTTTGCTGCACCTCAAAATTTATCGATGGCTATGTTGCG